>NZ_JAYMYJ010000141.1:0-6876 GCF_035668035.1 Candidatus Thiothrix phosphatis
GGTTGGCATCAAAAATTTCCTGGCCATGTATCGGATGACTGAGAACCGTGATGTTCCTGTATTTGAACTCGATGTCATTGACGCATTTGGAGTGGGGTAGAAGAATGACGGGCAGTGAGTGCTTCTGTGCAAAAGAAATGATCGGGCCATGAAATCCGGCATCGTGATCGGATAACACTATTCTTGATGGTTTCGAGTTTTTGAAATACCTGGAAAGCTGGTAATAGGTGACCAGCTGCGCACAGTAAGTGTTGCTGATTTGTTGGGTTTGGCGCTGGCGGTAATTCGGTATGACCAGATGTGGCTGCAATATCCGGTCCAGTTTTTCAGCTAATTTACGGGAAAAATTATTTATTTTTGTGCGGATCTCTTCCGGTAAATTGGCGAGGGTACTCTCTAATTCGGTCAGTGCCAGGGTTTTAATTGCGGGTAACGGGATGTTGAAATTCTTTGCCTCGATATTGATCAGTGTTTTCCCGGTCGAAATCATTTCCTGGAAAAAATAATTGATATCATACCAGCATGTCGGTAAATGAATCAGTAGCTGTTCAAGTTCTTCATTCTGATTTCCTTCTGGTAACTCAGGGATCAGATGGCCGTCATCATCCTTGCTTCCATAGGTAAAACCTGAAAATTCGATGTCATTGGACTTCAGGTTCCACAAGAGCAAGATCGAGGGAATGAATGAATTGAAGTAATATGAGCCAGGGGTATCACAGATGAAGAGGTGTACCTTCGTTCCGGCTAGTTGGTTACCAAAATTCTCCCATAGTGCCGTGTACCACTTGAGGGTGATGAAAATATAATACAGATTCAGATGCTGCCATCCCTCTATGGATACCTCGGGGACAATATCTCTGACTTCGAGATCAAGAGTCCTCTCCAGGTCGAACGCAGCAGAGTGGGCACTGGCGTCCAGTTCATGATAGAGCGGGCAATTATCAAAAGGTGTATAAACGATGTTCCTCAGTCCGCTCGCCGAGATCGGGTCAACCAGTATCGGGTCGAATGTGTATACGGTATACGAGGACAGGTTTCTGGCGATTTGTAGGGCTGGGGGAATATCCGCAGCATTGATAATTATGATCGAGTTTTCCATCGCAAGATTCTTCTTCCCTCATTCCCGCAACTTGTCGCGCAACTGCGAGTACGCTTCCCTGTAATCGTGGAACCCCTGCTCCCTCATCGCGATTTTCAGAGCGTCGCTCAGCACGGCTTCGAACTTGAACTGATTCAGGCGGCTACCCGACCAGGCACAATCGAAGGTATTGTAAGCGCGGACACGCCACCTGGGATCGACCGTCAGCAATATGGATGCAATACGTTCCATCAGGAAGACTTTTCTCTGCACGGAGCCTGGGTAGGATGTTTCGAAAATCAGCAACTGTTTGAGCGCGCTGTCCTCTCCTTCGCAGATGGAAAATAACTGCTCGTTGAGACTGAGCCAGGCGCGCCAGAACGCGGGACGTGCGGCAAAGAAATTGCTGAAGATGATCTGCCGAGAATCCATGACCAGCGGCGCCAAGCCGATCGGCATGCCAACTGCCGCAAAGAAGGTTTCGCTGGCCGCGATAAAACCCGGCGAAAACAGTTCCTCCTGTTCGAATACATTGAGGAAAAAGGCCCCCATGTCAGGTTGCGGGCTGAATGAAACCACATCCATGTCTGTGCCGGCTGCCTGCACGAAATTTTTCACCTGGGCATGGCTCAGTCCAGTCTTCTCCTGGAAGCGCGGTGAGAAGAAACCATAATACGCATGCTCTTCGAGATCTTCATCGATCAGGAATCTGCGAATCGGCCAATATTCACGCCAATCATTTCTGGGGCTATTGACATTGTCCAGGATCAGGTAACCCGGAGGGGCCTCAGCAAGGGTCTTTTCAGAGTAGGCAATGTGATAGAGATGGACCGGGTGCAATGCTGGATTCATTACCTGCTGCGTCGGGCCATTAGTTTTCCCGGTTTGCATCAGCCGTCCGCTAGCGCCTTGACCACATATTGAAATGGGACTGCATCCTGTAGGGCCATCTCGGGATCGTTACCGGATGCACGTGCCATCTGCCGGATCGCTGCAGCCATTTCATCAGTAGGTTGATCGAGGAGACGGGCAATCATGTTGAGCACCTGGAATCCGTGCGAATTGAACAGATCGATAATGGTCAGGCGGGTAAGCCAGCGAATATGGGTACGATCAAACAGACCGGAGTCCTGATAGATGAACAGGCCGGCGTTAAGCCGGGACTGGACGCCCCAATATTGCGCATTCGGGATGCAGGCAATCACTTCGGTGCGGCTGCGCGCATTGGCCTTGATGCGCTCCAGCAGTTGCCATGGATCGTAAAGATGCTCCAAAGCGTCAGCAAATACCCAGCAGTCGGCATCACTCAGCTGGTGAAATGTTTCGGCAGATAAATATTCGACATTGCCATGGATCACCTCCGTGCAATGCTGCCTGGAGGCTTCGGCGTAGTCCGCATCGATTTCTATGCCCACATAGCGGCAGCCGGGATTGATGCCGCGATAGGCTCGCGCCAGAGCACCACTGCTGGAGCCCACTTCCACCACGCCTGTATAGTCGCTACGCATGAAGTTGAGAACATCCGGATTGTGAATTTGATTGAGCGGGGTTTGTCGCATTGCTGGTGCTGGATGCACGGGGGTCCTTTCAAGAAGGTCAGATTTGCTTCACAGTGGCGATGAAGTTGTCGGGAGATGCATGGTCAATTGCAACAACCGGCTTTCCAGATTGCGTACGAACAAGTGAGTATCGAACAGCACTCCCTGAGTGCGCTCTCTGATCAGGTGTGCCCGCATCCGTTCGCATTCGGTTCGACGATGACCCAGGGCAACCGCCTTTTCTTCATAGTCACTGAGCTGGTAGGTAATCAGTTCCCCGAGATTGGCTGCGGTCAGCAGCGCGCCAGCCATACGGGACGCAAAGGTACGTCCACTCCGGGTCAGTACGGGCAGGCCCATCCATAGGGCGTCGTTCGCAGTTGTGCCGGCATTGAATGGAAAGGTGTCAAGGAACAGATCCGCAATCTGGTAGCGGGCCAGATAGTTTTCAGGAGCAACCCGCTCGGTGAAGATCAGGCGGGAGGGTTCAATGCCCTGATTGATGGCTTCCTGACGCAGGTTTGTTTCAGCCCAGGGATTGTCGGCCAGTAACCACAACACGCTGCCGGACACACGGCGCAGGATGTTCATCCAGACGCTGAACATTTCTGGGGTGAACTTGAAGTTGTTATTGAATGAGCAGTACACAAAGCGGTCTTCCGGTAGCCCGCAGCTCGCCCGGCTAGGGGGGGTTCCCAGCGCGCGCTTGCGGTCGCTGACCTGATAGATGTCAGGCATATAGAGGGGCTTTTCGGAATAGTAGCGTGCTTCCTCTTCGGGGATGAGGAAGCGGTCGGCAATGACATAGTCGATGAATGGGAGGCCGGTGGTGGCAGGCAGGCCGAGATAGGTGATCTGTATTGGGGCCGGTCGGTAGGCCAGCATGTTCATTCGGGCACCAGCAGTCTGGCCCTGCAGGTCCACCAGAATATCGATCTCGTGTTCCCGAATCAGGCAAGCCGCTTCCTCGTCGCCGAGTTGATCGATACGTTGGAAGTGATCCATGGCGGCAATCACCCGCTTGCGTACCTCCGAGCCATCCTCCGGACTCCAGCAATACGCATAGACCTCGAATTTCTCTCGGTCATGGGATTCGAACATCTCCACCATCAGCATCGCGACCGGATGCAGGCAGAAATCCGAGGAGCAGTAGCCGATGCGGATTTTCCGGTGTCCGTAGCCTCCTGGCTTGGCGAGGGATGGCAGATCCTTGAGTACCTTCTTGTCCGCGTAGCGTCGCGCGGCGGCCAGTTGTACCGCAGGATCATCGGTCATCGCAAGCATGGCCAGGGCGGAGGTGGAATTCTCCATCAGTTCCGGGCTGACCTTGCCGGTGGGGCGATAAACTGGCCAACAGCATTGTTTCATGCGCAGGAATACCCAGTGGTGGAGTACATCCGACTGGGTGGGATCGATCGACAGACTCCTGTCGAGATAGTCTGTGGCATCCCGATATTCCTTTTTGATCTCCAGTACCCGGCCAAGATTGTTCAGGGCAAGCAGCAGGAAGGGCTTGTATTCATCCGTGTCGGCGGGAACATTGCGTTCAACCCATAGCCACTCTTCTACCGCCTGGTCCAGAAAGCCCCGGCGCTCAAGGACCAGCCCAAGGTTGAGTCGAGGTTGAATGAAGCCAGGAGACAGGGCGATCGCCTGCCGGTAAGCCTCTTCCGAAGCCACCAGATCCCCGAGATTCGACAGCGTTGCGCCGAGGTTGAAGTACGCCGCATGGGCGTGGGTTGAAGGGGTTCTCTTGAGCCAGGTCTGGTAGAGGATCGCTGCCAGGGGCGCGCGCCGTTCCTGCTCCAGTTTGCTGCACTGGTCGATGAGTTGCAGCAGTTCGAGTTGCCCGTTCCATGCCTGCATCAGCAGAGAAACAATTACATCGTCGCGCACTACCACTCCCCTCAAGGCTGCCATCCCGAATTCATGGTTACAACGAGCCTGGATTATATCCTGAAAACGGGCCTCGGCGATCTTTGCAGGGTAATCATAACTGATTGTAATAATTGAATAAGATCATCGGTTCAGAGGGTACGCTTGCTGCAGATCAGGCGACAGACGGATGCTGCACGCACAGCTTCCGATCAATCGGCAGACTGTCCTGGATGGCATGAGACATCTTCAGCCAAAAAAGGAAGCGGGGCCGAAAAGGCCCCGCTGCATGGCTGAACCGCTGTTTAACTACCTGTCGCGAGCATGCCCTTGGTGATCGCATCCAGGCTTGGCGGATTGGTCAGCGAGTTGGTCGCCACCGTCTGTGAAGCCTGGGATGGACCGAACGGATTGCCGTTCGGATCGTATTGCTGCAACAAGGCCGCAATGCTTGCCTGCGGGGCGAGTTGAGGCAGGAGGCTGGTACCAAAAGCGTTCGGGTCGGGCGCTGCCTGTCCGGTGTTGAACGAGGAGATGGCCTGCAGCATGTTGCCCACATTCGCTCTGAGATCCGCCGCCGCCGCAATGGTAGGCGGCGCTGCCTGGATTGCGGAGTTCTTGTCGGTTGCGAACCAGACGTCAGCCATCTCGTGACTTGTCCCATCGGTGGTCTGGTAACTCGAAATCAGTCCGACGATATTGCCCGCATCGACCACCGCAGTTCTCGTCGCATTCAGGTCGAGTTGAACTATTTCCAGCGACTCGAGGGAACGTAGTTCTCCCGACTGGCTGATCCCGTCCGAATTGCCGTCTACCCAGACTGCCAGATCCGACCAATGATCGTCTGCCGAACTAATGACGCCGTCGGCATTGCTGTCGATTTCGCTCAGGGCGACATAGCCGTCTGCAGCCTTTTCGCCGTTGGCCAGCGTGACCGATGATCCGAACAATTCACCGCCGTCGTTGATGGTTCCGTCGCCATTGCGGTCCATGACCAGGAGGCCGTCACCGCTGGCAACCCAGCCGGTATGAATCTTGTCGCCGGTTGCCAACAGGTCGAACTGAACGCCCGAAGAAATGCTCTGCGATAGTTTGCCATCCTCGTTGAGATCAAGAATCAGGGGCGTCGAAGCGGAGTTGACCTGAGCCGTGGTCAGGGCGGCGAGTTGTGTGGTCGTCAGGAACATCCCCTTGAGGGCATAGGTCTGAGCGGTGCTCATGGCGGCGAGCTGGCTGAGGGTCAGGACGGGAACCTGAGCGGCGGTGAGTGCGGCGAGCTGAGTGGTACCGAGTGCTGCGACATCGGCGGCTTCCATGGCCTTTACCTGGGCAGTGGTGAGGCCGCTGGCGATCTGGGTGACCGTGAGTGCGGCAACCTGCGCGGTGGTCAGAGCGACGATCTGGCTGGTTCGCAGAGCTGCGATATCGGCAGCTTCCATCGCTCTCACTTGGGCAGTGGTGAGGCCGCTGGCAATCTGACTGGCGGTGAGCGCGCCGACCTGAGTCGTGGTCAGCGCGACCACCTGAGCGGTGCCAAGGTTGGCGATCTGACTGCTGGCAAGGGCGGCAATCTGGCTGGTCTTGAGTACCGCGACATCAGTCGCCTCGATCGCCTGCAACTGGGTGGTGGTGAGGCCGTTGACGAGCTGATTGGTGGTCAGTGCGCGGACCTGCGCCGTGGTCAGTGCGACGACCTGGGCGGTGTCGAGACTGGCCACCTGGGAGGTAGTGAGGGCGGCGATCTGCGACGTGCCGATGCCGGCGATCTGACTAGTGCGCAGGACGATGGCGATCTGACTGGTGGTGAGCGCGGCTACCTGGCTGGTCTTGAATGCCGAGACTTCGGTGGCATCCATGGTGCTGAGCTGGTTGGTGGTGAGGCCGCCTGTGATCTGGGTGACCGTGAGTGCGCCGATCTGTGAAGAAGTCAGCGCCGCGAATTGGGAGGTGCCGAGGTTGGCGATCTGAGTAGTGCTCAGAGCGGCGATCTGGCTGCTCTTGAGTGCTGCGACATCAGTCGCCTCGATCGCTTGCAGTTGGGTGCTGGTGAGGCCGTTGACAAGTTGATTGGTGGTCAGTGCGCGGACCTGCGCCGTGGTCAGCGCGACGATCTGGGCGGTGCCGAGACTGGCGACTTGGGCGGTGGTGAGGGCGGCAACCTGCGACGTGCCGATCCCGGCGATCTGGCTGCTGCCAAGGACGATCGCGATCTGGCTGCTGGTGAGCGCGACCAGCTGGCTGGTCTTGAGTGCCGCGACATCGCGGGTTTCCAGGGCCGTCAGCTGGTTGGTGGTAAGGCCGTTGATGAGCTGGTTGGTGGTCAGGGCGCGGACCTGCGACGAGGTCAGCGCGACGATCTGGCTGGTGCCGAGATTGGCGATCTGA
>NZ_JAYMYJ010000142.1:0-183583 GCF_035668035.1 Candidatus Thiothrix phosphatis
CGCCATCCAGCAAGGGTTTGACGGCAAACCCTGCAAGTTGGAAAAATTCTGGCCGGTCAGAGACTTTCAGGACATAGTTATCGCCATCCTTGAGCTTGCCGAACTGATAGGAGCGCGCGCTTTTCCCATACGTCAAGGTGACCGTTAGCGCCGGTTTGTCCAGCCCGTAGTCGGGTTTGGCTTCCTTGCCCAACACCTTATCGAAACTGATCGCCGTCAGCTGTGACAACCACTGGTTCACCGCCGCCTGTTTGGGGCGCTTGCCCGCTTCCAGCGCGGATGCCTGCCAATCGACGGTTTTGTCCGCCGCCACAGTCCGGGTCAGTTTCAGGCCGCTGTTGAGGTCAATTGCGGAAACCTCCTTGTCGGCCAGACCCAGGACGGTTTTGTCTTCCCAGCCATCCGGATTGGTGGGCAAATCATATGTGCCAACCGCTGCATCATAGACCGCCTTGTCCTGGCTGATGCGGGCATAGGAGCGGTTCACCCCCGCCCCGTTGCCAAGATACAGGTCGGCCACGACATCATTGCCTTTTTTCAGCAGCACATGGCGCTCAAAGCTCTTGCCGTCCACCTTGAAGCGGGTGAAATCAGCCCCGCTGGCGGCAACCGGCAAACCCCGTTTCAGTCCGTGCAGGGTATCCAGCATTCTGCCAACCTTGGCCTGATCCGCCGGGAAACCGTCAGCTGCGGGCAAGACCCATTTGCCGCCCTGTTTGACGATTTCTGTCGAAGCCTGTCCTGCGTCATTCACCACCAGATGGTCAACCTGCCCAACCTCGAAACTGAGCAGGCTGCTGTTGGCAGGCGTGGCCTCCAGCGAGGAACGCCCCATCAGGCTATAGGCGGAAACGGCCGCCTGCACCGCCAGCACGATGGCAAGGATACGGATTGTCTTATTCATGGCTTATACCTCCGCCAGCACTGTCTGGTAATACGCCTGTGTGCGCTTGCGCGCCATGCGCCGCCACAACCAAACGGCCCCCAGCCCCAGCAAGGCCAGCGCGTAATTCAGGTATTCCCAGAACAGTTGCGCGGAATGGCCCATCGGCGCGAGGGTGCGGGCGAAGCTGGCGCGGCCACGGATACTGAGCAGCCCCTGGTCTTCCAGCGACCAGTCGAGCACATTTTGCAGGAAATCCAGCGGGCGGGTGTATTGCGCGCCCATCCCCTGTGAAGCCAGTTGCAACACATCATCGCTGGCGAAAGCGTTGCTGCTGACCAGGGTGATGCGGGCGGAATCCGGCGAACGGTCAATGATGCTGCTGACCACGGTTTTGTCCGCCAGTTTCGCATCCTTGCCAGCATCCGGGTTGGCAGGGTCGGAAGGCGCATCCTTGGCGGCGTCCTGCGGCTTGTCCTGGCTGTCCGTTTTGTCCGCCGTTTTATCCACCATTTTTTCCAGCAATGGCGACTGCTTGCCCTTGAACCAAGAATCGAAGCGGCCTTCCACCGTAACCCCCAGCAATTCCGGTGCGCGCGCGTCTTCAGGCCGGAAGCCAGTGTCCGGATACTGGCGGTAGTCCGGCAGGATGTTCAACTCGTTCGAAGTCCAACTCTGCGGGGAGGAATGCAGCAGTTCCGTCACCTTGCGGCCTTGGTTTTTGGTTTTGTCCACGTTGATTGGCGAAGCCCAGTTCAGGGTCAATTGATCCAGCGCCGCAGTCACCGGGCTGTCGGCATTCAGGCCCTCCTTGCGGATGTCGGGGAAATGCGGGTAAGGCATCATCCTGATTTCATCGACTGTAATCGGCCCGACCTGGCGGGGAACCGGAACCGGCAACTGCGCATTCTGCGGGTCCAGCACCATGCTGTCGGCCAGCGTCAGGCCATTGGCCTTGAGCCAGTCTTCCAGGCCGGAAGTGTTCTTGTGCGCCTCCAGCGACTGGCCGATGGCGACATCGAATGGCGAAGTCGCCACCACCACGGAGCCGCCTTTCATCAGGAACTGGTCCACCGCGAACAGTTGCTTCTGGTCGAGGTTTTCCGGTGCCAACAGCAGCAGCAGGTCAGCGTCCGCCGGAACCATGCCGGTTTTCAGGTCAGTGTCTTCCAGGCGCACATTGTCTTCCAGCGCCTTGCGCAGCTCTTCGTAGCGTTTGCTGCCCTGCGGGGGCATGTAGGGGTTGCCGCCTGCCGGAGCCGCTGGGGTGACGATCGCCACGGTCTTGAGGAAACCGGGTGCCATGCGTTGCAAACCGGCGTTGATGGCCTGCTTGAGGCTGTTGTTGTCCAACTGTTCAGGTAGGGGAACCTGCACGGTGGAGCCGTTGCCCTCCAGTTGCATGTAGAACCAGAACGGCTTGGGGTCAAACAGGCTGGCGATTTGCGGGCCGTAGCCATAATCATTCTGCAATTTTTTCGCCAGCGCGCCGCCATTGGCGTCAGGGTCTTCAAAGCTGACCTTCAGTTTGCCGTTGGCGGCCTGTTGCATTTCATTCAGGGTGGCTTCCAGCTCCTTGCGCAAATCCGCCAACGCTTTGGGCAATTTGTCGGCGGAGGAAACATAGGCATGGAAGGTGACCGGTTTGTCCAGGCTGGTGAAGGTGTTGCCGCCCGCCTGATAGGCGTTGGCCGTCTTGCGGATCGCGCGGGTGATGGCGTATTCGGGATTTTTCAGCAACACATCCAGGTCGCGTTCGCCGTTGGCCTTGACCTCAATCAGGTCTTCGTAACCCAGAGTCTGGAACTGGTCACCGTAAGACACCAGGATATTGAAGTAGGAATTGACCACGCCGGACTGGTAACGGCTGGCCATGCGGAATGGCACCGGACGGATACCGTATTTTTCAGCGGCTTCCGACTCCAGCGCCTGGTCGGTATGCGGGTCAACAAATTCCACCCGCACCTTGCCGCCACCCGCGACCTGATATTCCTTCAACAAGTCCTTGATCTGGGGAACCAGCGGCTCCAGCAGCGGATGGGTTTTATCCGAAAAATAACCACGGATCAGCAGCGGCTCCTGCAAGCCCGCCATATACTGTTTGGTGGCTGACGACAGCGAATAAATGTGCCCCTGGGTCAGGTCTAGCCGC
This sequence comes from Candidatus Thiothrix phosphatis, assembly GCF_035668035.1. Lineage (NCBI taxonomy): Bacteria > Pseudomonadati > Pseudomonadota > Gammaproteobacteria > Thiotrichales > Thiotrichaceae > Thiothrix > Candidatus Thiothrix phosphatis. The sequence goes on from NZ_JAYMYJ010000142.1 coordinate 3,036, forward strand.
GCCCAGCCGACGCTTTGCAGCCAGACATTCGCCAGCAACAGGTTGGCGACCGCCAAGCCAACCGCCCAATACCACGTTTTATGGCGGGGAGAAGCCGGATTGCCCGCCCAGCGCAGCCGTTCCAGCGTCAGCAGGTTCAGCGCCAAGAAAACGCCGGTGATCGACAGGTAGTAATACAAGTCGCGGATGTCCAGCACCCCGCGGGTAATGGAGTCAAAGCGTGAACCGCTGCCCAGCAACGCCAGCAAACCGCCCGCCTGTTGCCCGAACAGCGCGGTCAGCAGATTGGAACCCAGCAGATAAAACACGCCGCCGCCCGCCGCCGTCAGGATCAGCGCCACAATCGGGTTGTCGGTGCGGGCGCTCATGTACAGGCCAATGGCGATATACGCAGCCGCCAGGAACAAGCTTGCCAGGTAGCCGCCAAATACCGGCCCCCAATCCAGCGAACCCAGCCGCGCCACCGTCAGCGGCAACGGGAATGTCAGCAGCAACGCCAGCGCCACCAGCGCGAGACTGGCGGCGAATTTGCCCAGCACCAGTTGCAGCGGGCTGACTGGGCTGGTGAGCAAGCTTTCCAGCGTCCCGGCGCGGCGCTCTTCCGACCAACTGCGCATGGTCAGCGCAGCGACCAGGAAAATCAGCAGGATGGGCATCCATTCAAACAGCGGCGTGACATCCGCCAAGTTGCGGGCGAAAAAGGCTTCCGCCCAGAAAAAGATGAACAGGTTGACAGCGAGAAAAGCGCCGAGAAACAGCCACGCCGCAGGCGAAGCAAAAAAGCTGTTGAATTCCTTCCGGAAGACTGACAGCCATGGGGCAGAATGTTTAGCCATGCGCAACCTCCACGCCACCGCTGTTGACCTCGGCGAACACGTTTTCCAGGGTGCGGGATTCCGCTTGCAGGCTGAATAGCTGGTCACCGGCGGCATGCACCGCGGCGGCCACTTGCGGCGCGGTGGCGGGGTCGGCTTCCAGCGTGTAAATGTAGCGTCCGGCGCATGCCTGCTGCGCCTCCACCTTGCCCACGCCAGCCAGCGTATCCAGATAACGTTTGGCCCTGGGATTGTTGAGGGTCAGCAATAAATGTTTGCTTTGCTGTAGCGCATCCAACCGTGAATCCAGCACCAGCTTGCCGGAACGCATGATCAGCACCCGCTCACATACCGCCTGCACCTCTTGCAGGATGTGGGTGGAGAGGATGACCGTGGCGGATAGCGCAAGGTCATGGATCAGGCTGCGCATTTGGTTGATCTGCACCGGATCAAGGCCATTGGTGGGTTCGTCAAGGATGATGATGTCGGGGTTGTGCAGGATGGCTTGGGCGACGCCGACCCGTTGGCGGTAACCGCGCGAGAGGGTCTGGATCAACGCTGTCGCCTTATCCTGCAAAGCGGTGCGGCGGATGGCCCTGGCGACGGCGGTAGTTTGCTGGTCTGGCGTTATGCCGTGCAAACTGGCCTGATACGCCAGGTAATCGATAACGGTCATGTCCATCCACAACGGGCAGTTTTCCGGAAGATAACCGATGCGGCGCTGGATGGCCGCCGTGTCCGCGCCCATCGCCAGTTTGCCGATGGCGATGCCGCCTGCGGTTGGCTCCAGAAAGCCGCTGACCATTTTCATAATGGTGGTCTTGCCTGCCCCGTTGTGTCCCAGTAACCCAACCACCTCGCCGGGCTGGATACTGAACGACACATCATCAACCGCCTTGAATTCGCCGTAATGGCGGCTCAGGTTTGTGACTGTGATCATGTTCTACCCTTGCATGTCTGTTCGAATTATTTACAAGCGCCATGGAAGCAACAGCGGACAGGCAAGCTACGTGGAGGGAAACGTAGCCGCCTGCCTGTCTGCCCTTTCCAAATCAAAGACCAAACGCCGTTGCAGGGGTAATTCTAGGGAAGGGATGGAAGCAGACGCCAGTTACGGATTTTTAATCAGTTGGCAAGGTTCCGGTAAGGCGGCGCAAGCAGGTGGCGAGGTGCCGCCTTACCGGAGGATGGGGAGAAGATCAGGTTCTACTTTTGCAGGCGGGCAAAGGCGGCGGCCAGTGCGTCACCCATGGCCGAATTGGCCGCAGGCGCTTCCCGACCTGCCTTCTTCGCGGGTTTAGGGGCCTCCGCCTTAGGGCTGCGCGGTTCTGGCCTGCCTTGCCGTTTGCGGTTTTCGTGATTGGCAGGCTTTGGCGCGGCGGCTTTCTGGCCGCTGTCATCCAGACGCATGGTCAGGGAGATGCGGCGGCGCTGCACGTCCACTTCCTCCACCCGCACCTTGACCACATCGCCGGTGCGCACCACTTCGCGTGGGTCTTTGATAAATTTGCTGGTCAGCTGCGAGATATGCACCAGGCCGTCCTGATGGACGCCGATGTCAACGAATGCGCCGAAATTGGCCACATTGGTGACCACCCCTTCCAGGATCATGCCGGGTTGCAGGTCTTCCAGTTCGTTGACGCCTTCGCGGAAACTGGCGGTGACAAATTCGGGGCGCGGGTCACGGCCCGGCTTTTCCAGTTCGGCCAGGATGTCGCGGATGGTGGGCAAACCAAACTGTTCAGTGACGTAATCGGCAGGCTTGAGCTGGCCGACAAACTCGCTGTTGCCCACCAGCTCCTGCAAGGGGTGACGGTTGACCGCCGCAATTTGCTCCACCAGGAGGTAGGCTTCCGGATGCACGGCGGAGGCGTCCAGAGGATGTTCGCCATCGCGGATACGCAGGAAACCGGCAGCCTGTTCGAAGGTTTTTTCACCTAGGCGTGAGACTTTTTTCAATTGGTTGCGGTTGCGGAACGGGCCATTGTCATTGCGGAACGCCACGATATTTTCGGCAATCCCCTGGTTCAAACCAGCGACCCGCGCCATCAACGCAGCGGAGGCCATATTGACGTCCACCCCGACGGCATTCACGCAATCCTCCACCACCGCATCCAGGCTGCGCGCCAGTTCCGGCTGGTTCACATCGTGCTGGTACTGGCCAACACCAATGGATTTGGGGTCGATCTTCACCAGTTCCGCCAGTGGGTCTTGCAAGCGGCGGGCGATGGAAACCGCCCCGCGCAGGGAGACATCCAGGCCTGGGAATTCCTTGGCGGCCAGTTCCGATGCGGAATAAACGGAAGCGCCCGCTTCCGACACCACGACCCGTGACAGGTTCAGCTCCGGATGGCGCTTGATCAGGTCGGCGACCAGATGGTCGGTTTCGCGCGAAGCCGTGCCATTGCCGATGCTGACCAATTCGACGGCATGCTTGGCGCACATTTCCGCCAGCACTGCAATCGATTGCTCCCATTGTTTTTTCGGCACATGCGGGTAAATGGTGGCGAAATTCAGCAGTTTGCCGGTGGCGTCCACGACGGCGACTTTTACGCCAGTGCGCAGCCCCGGATCCAGGCCCATGGTGGCGCGTGCGCCCGCCGGGGCGGCCAGCAGCAAGTCCTTGAGGTTGGCGGCGAACACCCGGATCGCTTCAGCTTCCGCCTGTTCGCGCAGGCGCAGGTTGAGGTCGGTGCCCAAACGGCCATGCAGCTTGACTTTCCAGGCCCAGCGCACGGTGTCGAGCAGCCAGCGGTCTGCCGCCCTGCCTTGGTCGCGGATATTGAACGCAGCGGCAATTTTTTCTTCACAAGGGTGGCTCGCGCCTTCAGCGACCGGCACATCCAGCTTAAGGTCCAGGATGCCTTCATTGCGCCCACGGAATAACGCCAGCGCACGGTGGGACGGAATTTCGCCGACCGCTTCGCTGTAAGAAAAATAATCAGCAAACTTTTGCCCTTCCTGTTCTTTGCCCGGAATGACGCCAGATTCAAGGCCGCCCTGCTCCCACAGGTATTCGCGCAATTGCCCGCTAAGTTCGGCGTTTTCGGCGAAATCCTCCATCAGGATTTGCCGCGCGCCATCCAGCACCGCCTTGACATCGGCAAACTCCATGGCGGGGTTCAGGTAGTTTGCGGCCTCCGTTTCCGGGTCCAGGCGCGGATCAGCCAGCAACGCCTCCGCCAGTGGTTGGATGCCAGCTTCGCGGGCAACCATTGCTTTAGTGCGGCGTTTGGGCTTGTAAGGCAGGTAAATGTCTTCAAGTTCAGTGCGGGTCGCCGCTGCCAACACCTGCTGCTCCAATTCCGGACTCAGCTTGCCTTGCTCCCGGATGCTGTTGAGCACGGTTTCGCGGCGTTTTTCCAGTTCACGCAGACTGCCCAGACGCGCTTCAAGGAAACGCAGTTGGGTGTCGTCAAGACCGCCGGTCTTTTCCTTGCGGTAACGGGCGATGAAGGGGACAGTGGAGCCTTCATCCAACAATTCGACAGCAGCAGCCACCTGCTTGTCCTGAACCGCCAACTCGGCGGCAATGCGCGAGAGGATATTTTGCATATAAAACTCATTGTTGTGATCAGGTGGAGGATAATAGCAAAGTCATATATGGCTGCAAAACAAAAGCGATTAATATTATTAATCCATGATTTTGCGAATCTATTAATATTAAATAGATTTTACTAATAAAAACAGTAAATAGTAATATCAGCACCAATATGAAGATCCTCAAGCCGCTTTGGTGATTACTATCACAGCAAATCAATTTGCCTACTGCAATAATACGGCTACAAAGTGTTCAGATAGTCTTCGCAGACAGCTCTCTACAAGAATACTGAATCGACAAAACACAGACGATTGGAGAGAGCCAACCAATCTGAAACGACTAATTCGAAATTATTGATAAAGGCTTATATTGCCTAAATTTTTCTATTTTTTGCAAGGGGTCTATCCATGGATGTACATTTACATCTGGCTGCCATTTCGGATTCCAACATTGAGCAGTTAATTAAAAATCCAACATTGATTTGGACAGTTGTGTTTCCCAGCCAGGGCAATGCGTCAGGCTCCGTAGGCAAACAGGCCGTTGCGCGCAAAACCTTGCATCCTGAACCCATTTATTTGCGGGAGTCGTTGGGGGAATACTGGCACGGCATCCATTACCTCATGTGCGGGGAAGGGTGGAACGGGGCGTTCCCGACTTCTTTCCTGCTTGACGGCGGCAGTTATGTGGGCGATGTGGATCTGGGCTACGGCCCCGCCCGTATTTTTGGTTCCTGCGAAACCCGGAAAATTGCCCAGGACATCAGCCATCACACCTCCGCAGAACTGATGAAACGCTTCGACCCGTTGCAGATGCTGGATGACGACATTTACCCGGAACGGTTATGGGATGAAGATAAAGGCGCATTGAACGCCTGTCTGGAGCGGTTTGCCGCCATGCAGCACTTCCTGCGCCATGCCGCAGAAAACGGCATGGGCCTGACCCTGTACCTGACGAAGGCGTCTGAAACGTAAAACCCCAGTCCGCATACGCGGAGCCGGGGATTACGTCAGATTGAACACGGTCTGTAACAGGCCCTATACGGTTTTTCCGGTAATTATATCCAGCCGGTTATGGGCGTACATATAGTACATCAGCGGAATCAACACCAGTGTCAATACGGTTGACACCAGAATCCCAAAAATCAGGGACACCGCCAAGCCACCGAAAATCGGGTCATCAATAATGAAGAACGCCCCGACCATCGCCGCCAGCGCCGTCAGGGCGATCGGCTTGGCGCGGACAGCGCTGGAATTGATGACGGCGTCCTTCAACGCCATCCCACCCCTCACTTGCTCATTGATGAAATCCACCAACAGGATTGAGTTGCGCACGATGATGCCCGCCAGCGCAATCATGCCGATCATGGAGGTGGCGGTGAATTGCGCCCCCAGCAATGCATGCCCCGGCATGACGCCAATAATGGTCAATGGAATGGGCGACATTATCACCAAAGGGATCATATATGACCTGAATTGCGCCACGATCAGCAGGAAGATCAGGATCATGCCCACACCGTAGGCGATGCCCATGTCGCGGAAGGTTTCGTAGGTCACCTGCCATTCGCCATCCCATTTCATGCCATACAAATAAGGGTCATCCGGTTGGGCGATGAAATGCTGGTTGACCGGATTGCCATAGACAGACAAATCTTGGATGCCGGAGAAAATGCTGAACATCCCGTAGAGCGGGCTATCGGTTTTCCCCGCCATGTCGCCCATGACATACACAACCGGCAGCAAGTCCTTGTGGTAAATGGAGTTTTCCCGTGTGGTTTCCTGCACGTTCACCAGTTCGGACATCGGCACCAGTTCGCCGGACTGGCTGCGTACCCGCAAAGCCAGGACGGAATCCATCTTGTCCTTGAGCGCCACGGGGAATTCCAGCCGGATCGGCACGGCGTACTTGATGCCCTTGCCATGCAGGAACACCACGTCTTCGCCATGCAATGCCGTATCCACCGCCGAGGCGATCGCATCCTGCGACACACCCAGCAGCGCAGCCTTGGAACGGTCGACCTGCACCACCAGCCGCTTTTGTGGGTATTCCACGCTGTCGTCAATGTCCACAATGTCGTCCGTTTTTTCAAATACGCCGCGAATTTGTTTGGCGACCTTAATCTGCCCCGGATAATCCAGCCCGTAGACTTCGGCCACAATCGGCGACATGACCGGCGGGCCAGGGGGAACTTCGACCACCTTGACGCTGCCATTGTATTTTTGGGCAATTTCCTGCAAATGCGGGCGCACGTCCAGCGCAATGGCGTGGCTTTGGCGGTTGCGCTCATGCGCATCAGTCAGGTTGACCTGGATGTCGCCGACATTGGAGCCTTCCCGCAGGTAATACTGGCGCACCAGGCCATTGAAGTTGATTGGCGCCGCTGTCCCGGCGTAAATCTGGTAATCCGTGACATCCTCCACCTTACCAAGATAATCCGCCATCTCATTAAGGATGCGGGATGTCTGCTCCAGGGATGTCCCTTCCGGCATATCCAGCACCACCTGGAATTCCGACTTATTGTCAAACGGCAGCATTTTCAGCACCACCAGTTTGACCACCGCCAGCGAAGCCGACAGGGCAATCAGCAGGGTAATCACCAGGAACAGCGTGGCGCGGCGTTTGCCGCCTTTTTTGTCATCCAGGAAAGGCGACATGATGCGGCTGAAAAAGTTTTTCAGTTTGTTGCTGCCCTCAGCCTCATGCGCATGATGGCTGAAATCGACCCTGGCCAGCATCTTGTTGGTCATCCATGGCGTCACCACGTAGGCGACCGCCAGCGAAATCAGCATCCCCATACTGGCATTGATCGGGATCGGCGACATGTATGGCCCCATCAGGCCGGAGACAAAGGCCATCGGCAGCAAAGCCGCAATCACGGTAAAGGTCGCCAAGATGGTCGGGCCACCCACTTCATCGACCGCCAGCGGGATGACTTCCAGCAACTTTTTTCCGCCCTTCTGCATATGGCGGTGAATGTTTTCCACCACCACGATGGCGTCATCCACCAAGATGCCGATGGAGAAAATCAGGGCGAACAACGACACCCGATTGAGGGTGAAGCCATACGCCCAGGAAGCGAACAGCGTGACCGCCAGGGTGATAATGACCGCAGCGCCGACAATCAATGCCTCCCGCCAACCCAGCGCCAGCCAGATCAACAGGACTACCGCGATGGTTTCAATAATCAGCTTGTGGATCAGTTTTTCGGACTTGGCCTGCGCAGTTTCACCGTAGTTGCGGGTGACCGTAACCTTGACGCCTTCTGGAACAAAGGTGCCGCGCAGTTTTTCAAAACGGTCAATCACATTGTTGGCAATATCAACCGCATTGGTGCCCGGCTGTTTGGCCACCGCAACCGTCACCGCAGGGGCACGGATGCCACTTGCCAAACCCTTATGTCCCGCCGCCACTCCAGAGCCGAAACTGACGTAGGCTTCCGGTGAATCCGCAGAACGCTTCACCTCCGCCACATCCCTAAGGAAAACGGGTTTGCCGTCAAACACACCCACCATCAGGTCGCCCACTTCATCGGCGTCCATCAGGAATGTGCCTGCCTGCACTTGGATTTCCTCATTATGGTTGACCAGGGAAACCGCATCGCGTGCGGAGTTGCTGGCTTGTAGGGCGCTGCGCAAATCAGAAAGCGAGATGCCGTGTCCCGCCAGTTTGTCGGCATCCAGCAGCACATGCACCACCTGTTGCGGCCCGCCAATGGTGTAGATGTCGCGGGTTCCCGGCACCCGCTTGAGCTCGGCCTCAATCGCGTGGGCGACCTGGTTAAGCTCAAACGCGCCCCGTTTCTCATCATCCGTCCACAGCGTCAGCGCCACAATCGGCACATCATCGATGCCCTTTGGCTTGATCAATGGCGTGCCAACCCCCAGGTTTTTCGGCAGCCAGTCCTGATTGGAGGCAATCTTGTTGTACAGGCGCACCAGTGCGGCGGTACGCTCTTCGCCTACCTTGTACTGCACCGTCAGCACCGACATCCCCGGCATTGAAATGGAATAGATATGTTCCAGCCCTTCAATTTCCGACAGCACTTGTTCGGCAGGGGTGCTGACCAGGCTTTCCACCTGTTCAGCGCTCGCGCCCGGAAATGGGATAAAAACGTTGGCGAAGGTCACATTGATCTGCGGGTCTTCTTCTCGCGGCGTCACCATGACGGCGAACAGCCCCAACAGCAGGCCAACCAGCGCCAGCAGCGGTGTGATTTCCGTGGTCAGGAATTTTTTCGCAATTCCGCCGGAAACGCCAAGCTTTGGCTCATTCATCGTGTTTGGCCTCCGCTGTCTGCTGCTTCAGGAAAATGGCCGCCTGCACCGGGTCAAGCGCAATGGTTTCACCCGCATCCAGGCCAGCCAGCACGCTGATGTCCTTATCATCCAGTTTGCGCCCCAGACGGACTTGGCGCAGGGATGGCTGGCCATTGGCGTTGATGACGTAAACACCGATGACCTCACTGCGCACAACCACGGCGCTTTCCGGCACGCTGACCACGCCGTCCTGCTGCCCAATGACGAAGGCGACTTTGACGAACATGCCGGGGAACAGGTCTTTTGCGCCATCGGCCAGGTCAATCCTCACCTTGAACGCATTGGTTTTTGGGTCAGCATAGGGGAAGAACGTCAGGTCTTTGACCGGCAAGGATTTGTTGGAGCCATCTTGGAACACGAACGCCTTCTTTTCCTGGCGGACCTGGGCGATCAGGCGCTGCGGCACTTCCACCACGACCCGTAACTGGTCAAGCGAAATGCCGGTCATGATGGGCGTGCCAGGGTTGACGGCTTCACCCAGTTCCACATGCCGTTTGGTGACAATCCCACCATAAGGTGCGATCAGGGACGTATACCCGAGCTGTTCCCCCGCTTGTGTCACCTGCGCTTTGGCGGCGTCCAGACGCGCCTCAGCGGCTTTCAGGCTTGCCTGGGCGGAATCAAAATCCGCTTTTGGCACCAGTTTCCTGGCGTAAATGTCACTGATGCGCTTGAATTCGGCCTCGGCCTCCTTGTAGCGTGCATCCGCCTCATCCAGCGCTGCCTGCGCCTGTTGGACGCCCGCCTGCTGGCTCTTCGATTTGATGCGGGCGATCACCTTGCCCTTTTCGACGTAATCGTCCACATCGTAGAACAACTGTTCGATGACACCGCTGGTCTGGGCAGAGATGGTGCTTTGGTTGACGGCTTCCACATGACCATCCAGATAATGCATTTCTGGCATGCCGATTGCGCTGGCCTTGGTTGTCTGAAGGCCGGATTTGACCTGCTGCCCGCTTGCAGGCTGCCCTGCCTGTTCCGAGCCGCCACAGGCGACAAGCGTGGACAATCCGACGATCAGTACCCATTGTTGTAGGATTTTCATGGCATACTTACTCTAAATAACACTGGAAATTGACGCATCCTATCAAAGAATATTAGAAAATACTAATATGCAGTCAACTATTAACGTAATAAGGTGCCCCATGAAAAAAACAATCCTGACGCCTGTCGCGCTGCTGGTAAGCTTATTTTTTATTCAAGATGTTTCCGCTGAAATGTACAAGTGGACGGACAAGGACGGTAAAACCCAATACACGCAAACGCCTCCTCCGGCCAACGTCAAAAGCAAGGATATTGAAGACGATATCAAGCTTTCCACCGGCAAACTGGGCGACACCGCCCCAGTTCCAGAAAAGAAACCGGATCAGGATGAAATGGCCGCAGCCAAGGAAGCGGGTGCCAAAAGCGAACAAAAGCACCGTGATTTTTGCGCGCAACAGGCTAAGGTCTTAAAACAAATGACTGCCAACTCCCTGGTCAAATGGAAGGATGCAAAGGGTGAACGCATCCTCACGGCTGATGAAAAAGATGCCAAAATAAAAGAGCTGCAAAACGATCTCGATACGATGTGCCAGCCAAAAATGTTCAGCAGTAAAGACAAGGGCAGTGACAAAACCAGCCAAACAGAACAGGCTTCAGACGCGCGCTTTTCAACGGACAACACTGCACTCAACCAGGGGAGCGACGATGCTACTGGGAAAGATGCCATTACGGATGATGGCAAGGGAAGCAATGATAGCGCAAACGGGGCGGCGGCGCTGGTTCCGTCCACAAATTGACATAGATCATAAAAGAGTAACGCAACCTAGCAACAACCCTTGGAAAACAACCATTTTCCTCTGGAAAGTAAGGTTTGTTTATTAGGGTGCGCTAATTATACTTCACCTTGTATTCCACAGAAAGAAAGCGCTTGACGCAATGCTAGGAGTGAGGGCTGTGGGTATATTCACGTTGTGATAACGTCGCACAAAGAGTTAAGACAGACCGAACCAAGAAAAACTTGACAGGGGAGCCAGAACGCAGGCTCCCCAATTTTTTCGGGTTGTGCATCTTTCGATAAGCTAGAATCTGGCTATGCGAGAGTGACGCCATGACCATCGAAAACGAAGCCGCCCAAATAGAATCAGATACAGACGACGCTAATCCCATGATCATTGTGGGGATCGGTGCTTCCGCCGGAGGGCTGGAGGCATTGCGTTTGTTAGTCCCGAACCTGCCCATTGACAAACGGGTGGTTTATATTCTCGCCCAACATCTTGACCCCAAACGCAGCAGCATGCTGGCTCCCATTTTGGCGCGGGAAACCAAACTGCCGATTCAGGAGTTGGAGCATGAACAGGTGCCAGAGCCGGGCACCTTCTACATTATCCCCCCCGCAATGGATGCCTTCTATGTCAATGGCCGCGTCCATTTGGAAAAGGCCATTGGGATCGGCCCCAAGCCGTCGGTTGACCGTCTGTTCGCTTCACTGGCGGAACATCACGGCAGGCGCTCCATTGGCATTATCTTGTCAGGCACCGGCCTTGATGGCGCGCACGGCATCCGCGCCATCAAGGCCGAGGGCGGCATCACCATTGCACAACTGGAATCCACCGCCCGCTTCGACAGCATGCCGCACGCCGCCATCAGCACCGGGCATGTTGATCTGGCACTGCCCCCTGAAGAGATTGCCCAGCAAATTCACGACTTGTTGGAAGAATCTGCCGGTTCATTCCTATTCGCCCGCAAGCCGGAGCCGAGTGAGGATGACATCCAGGAAATCCTGCGCATGTTGCTGGAACAGACTGGCAGCGATTTCCGCGACTATAAACGCAATACCCTTCTGCGGCGTCTAGAGCGGCGCATGACCCTGCATAAATGCAAGCAACTGGAAGAATACTGCGCCTTCCTGAAACAAAAGCCGGAAGAATTGTATGAGCTGCATAACGACATCCTGATTTCTGTCACCAGTTTCTTCCGCGACTTCGATGTGTTCCAGTCCTTACGCCGGGTGCTGGAAGACATTGTGCCGAAAAACGGCAACGATATTCGTATCTGGGTGGCGGGCTGCGCCACCGGAGAAGAAGCCTATTCCATCGCCATTATGTTGGCGGAATACCTCGGCAACCGGATCGCCCGCTATAAGGTGCAAATTTTCGGCACAGACCTATACGATGGCGTACTGGCCGTCGCCCGGCAGGCGCGTTATTCCAAAGCCTCGGTTTCCGGCATTGACCAACGCATCATCGACAAGTATTTCATTCAGAAAGATGGCGAATACCACCTTACCCAGGCCATCCGCAACATGGTGCTGTTTGCCCGGCACGACCTGGTGCGCGACCCGCCGTTTTCACACCTGAACCTGGTCTCATGCCGCAATGTGCTGATTTACTTCAACCAGACCTTGCAACGCAATGTGCTGGAATCGTTCCATTATGGGTTGGAGGACAGCGGCATCATGTTGCTCGGCAAATCCGAGACGGTCGGCGGCAGCGAGCATCTGTTTGTCGCCGTTGACCGCAAAGCACGTATCTACCGGCGTCGCGGCGATATGAAAGGCCATCTGCCCTATTTGCTGCAAAACCGCCTGCTGCGGGAGCCGCGCAACCATTACAACAACCGCAACCGGGACAAGCCCCGTATCAAATTGCAGGATGTCATCGACAAATTGCTGGTCAGCATTTACCAGCCTTCCTGCATTATGCTGGACGAGCGGCAGGAAATCATCTACGTGCGCGGCAATGTTGACCCATTCCTGGGCTTCTCCGAAGGGCGCACGGTGCTCAATGTGCTGGAGCTGATTCGGCCAGATTTACGTCAAGATTTACGCGGCATGCTCTATAAGGCGCGCCGTAGCGAAGACGTCATCAGTAGCCGCCACATACACTTCACATTGAAAGATGAACCGACGCAATTGATTATGCGCGCCTGTTACTTCCCCGCTGGCAAGCTGACTGAAAATGAAGTCAGCGTTGTCATTTTTGAAACCTTGCCAATCGATGACGACTCCACTGATTCTGAGAATAAATTCATACAAATCAGCGACGCCCCTCGCATCAAGGAACTGGAGGGGGAACTGCGCGAAGTCCGGGAAAGCCTGCAAACCACCATCGAAGAGCTGGAAACCTCCAACGAAGAACTGCAATCCACCTACGAGGAAGCCCAATCCACCAATGAGGAACTGTTCACCTCCAGTGAGGAGTTGCAGACCTCGAATGAGGAACTGCAATCCACCAACGAAGAATTGCGCACAGTCAACCAGGAGTTGAGCGTCAAAAGCAGCGAACTTGAAGCCGCCAACCAGCAGCTCAAGGCCGCCAATGAGCGCCTGCTGCACGAAGTCGAGGAGCGCCGGTGGGTAGAGGAACGGCTGGAAATCGGGCGCGCCAAACTTGACACCATCTTCCGGAGCCAGCCGAACTGGATCAATATCTGCGGCCTGGACGGCTCCATTCTGGAAGTCAATCCGGCTGGCCCCATCATCATGGAAGCGGACAACCCTGAACAGCTGATCGGCCATTCCATGCGGGACTTTGTCTTCCCCGAATACCTGCCGGTCATTGAAGAGTGCATCAACAGCATCAATGCGACAGGCGAACTCCATGCCCGTGAGGTGAAGGTAAAGACATTCAAAGGCAAAGTCCGCTGGCTGGAAATACGCCCGGTGCTGATCCACCTCGACGATGATGAATTGCGCATCATGTCGATCATTGTCGACCACACCGAGCGGAAACTCGCCCAGGATCTTCTGGCCGAACGCCAGCAGGAGCTCGCCCACATCATGCGCCTGAATACGCTCGGGGAAATGGCTTCCGGCATCGCCCACGAACTCAACCAGCCGCTCTCCGCCATCGCCAATTACATCCGTGGCTGTGAGTTGCGCATGCAAAGCGGCGAATGCAGCATGACGGACATTGGCGATGTCATGCAACTGGTGGGCAAACAGGTGCGGCGGGCGGGTGAAATCCTGCGTTACGCCAAGGATTTCACCCGCAAAGACCAGGACATTGAGTGGCGGGAACAGGACATCAACAGCATCGTAGAGGAAACCCTGCACTTGCTGGACACCACTGAGCAATTCAAGCAGGTCAATTTGATCAAGCACCTGAGCCATGAGCTGATATTAGTCAATGTGAACAAAATCCAGATCGAGCAGGTCATCGTAAATATGATCCTGAATGCGTTGGAAAGCATGCAGGAAGCCTCGCCCAACAACCTTGGCTCCCTGCAAATTTGTACTGAAGCTGTCGGCGGGCAGGAAGCACGGGTTTCAGTAATTGACGAAGGTGTTGGATTACCACCGGATTTCGCCCAGAAAATTTTCCGCCCATTTTACACCAGCAAGAAAAACGGCATGGGTATGGGGCTGGCGATCAGCAGTTCCATTATTGAAGTGCATGGTGGTAAGCTTGAAGCCAGCAATAACCAGGACAAGGGCGCAACCTTCAGTTTTACACTGCCAATAAAAGGGAACATGCGGAAATGAATTACCAGCCGACCGTTTTCATTGTTGATGATGACCCAGCCGTGCGTGACTCCTTGCGTTGGCTATTGGAATCCATGCGCCTGAATGTGGCGACCTTTGAGTCTGCGGAAACATTCATCAAGTTCTACACCATGCATATGGTTGGTTGCCTGATTCTGGATGTGCGGATGCCCGGAATGAGCGGCCTGCAATTGCAGCAATACCTGACCAAGCAAAAATATTCCCTGCCGATTATCTTCATTACCGGACACGGCGACATCCCAATGGCAGTGCGGGCGATGCAGGCCGGAGCCATGTATTTCCTGGAAAAGCCGTTCGAGGATCAGGTGCTGCTGGATTATGTGCATGAAGCGCTGGCGCTGGACAACTCCCATCAACAGGCGCGCATCCGGCTGGCGACGATCGAAGCGCGTATCGCCAACTTGACCGAGCGTGAGCGTGAAGTCATGAACCTGGTGATCGACAACCACTCCAACAAAGAAATTGCCGCCAAGTTGGGCGTCAGCATTAAGACCGTTGAATTCCATCGCAGCCACATGATGGAAAAAATGCATGCGACTTCCTTGATTGAACTGGTCAGCATGGCACGGGAAACCGCCCCCTTACAATGACCTGCCCAGTAGGCACACCCCACAACATAAACAGACATATGCGCGCCATACCAGCAATACTGGTACAGCGCACATAATCTGACACTACCACACTCTCACCTTTCTGCGCCTCGCGCGTCTGGTCTGGGTATAATGCAATATGCTTGCCAAAAACCTCATATGCGCCTATATGCCCGTATGGTGTGTGCACCGTAGCTGGCCTACCGACCTACGCCGCCCCATAATGCCCTTATTTGGGGAGTGGATATAATTCATGCCCTGATTTAATTCAGATGGCAAGGCCATGTATAATTCATTAGCAACCCAATAAATCACTGAATTGATTTGTTTTCCAACAATTTTATCAATGTAATGCCATACGGAGAAATATCTTTATTAAACTGCCAGAAGTATTGCTAGCTTGGAATAGCCCTGAATTTATCCAACTGTCGGCAAACGGCGGAAACCACCGTCACCCTGTTGGCCGACTGACGCCTCAAGCCCAGGCCTGCACGAAACGGGGAGCTTCCTGCATGACAAAGCGCTTGAATTCCTGCGCAATCGGCGACAGGCGTTTGCCCTTGCGCATGACGATGTGCCAATAACGGCGAATCGGAAAATGCTCCACATTGAGCGTCGTCAACCGTCCGCTCTCCAGTTCGGGCTGGATGGTGTGCAGGGAAACAATGCCTAACCCCAGGCCTGCCTCCACTGCATGCTTGATGGTTTCGTTGCTGCGCATTTCCAGCGTGGAGCCGCAGGTTTTATTGAAGTTTTGGATATGGCGCTCAATCGCGCTACGGGTGCCGGAGCCTTTTTCGCGGATAATGAAGCGCTCGCTCAACACTTCATCCAGCGTAAGTGTTGCTTGCTGCCGGGCAAACGGATGATCAGGTGCCGCGATCATCACCAACGGGTTCTCCATCAGGCGCTCGGATTGCAGGTTGTAGCCCTTGGGCGGCTCGCCCATGATCACCATGTCAGGCTCGTGATTTTCGAGCTGATCCAGCAACATATGGCGGTTGGTCACATCCAGGGTGACATTGATGCCTTCATGCAGGCGTGAAAACTCAGCCAATAACTGGGTAACAAAATAATTCGCCGTGGTGGCGACCGACACGATCAGATGCCCCCCCTTGACGCCCTTGCGTTCCTCCATCGCCACCAACAGATCGTTATACGCCTGCAACACCTGGCTGGCGTGATGCAACAGGTCATGCCCGGTCTGGGTCAGGCACATGCGCTTGCCTTGCCGCTCAAACAGCGCCAACCCGCTGTCTTCCTCCAACTGCTTGATCTGCATGGAAACGGCGGGCTGCGTCATGTGCAGCTTTTCTGCCGCCCGGGTGTAGCTTTGGTGCTGGGCGACAGCTTCAAATATCCGTATCTGGCGTAACGACAGGTGCATTATGACTCCTCAAAACATCAGCTTTACTTATTTTTAACGTGTTAACTATTGAGTTTCAATTATACATACAGTTTGCCATACTAAATCCATCAACTATTCGAGTTGTTTAAACAAAAACCTTTCAATCAACCTCGTTGGAGGCGCTTCATGGCAGTTAGAAATTACAGTGCGGGTGTCAAGGAATACCGCGAAACCTACTGGATGCCGGATTATACCCCGAAAGACACCGACATCCTGGCATGCTTCAAAGTCACCCCGCAGCCCGGCGTGCCGCGTGAAGAAGTGGCGGCGGCAGTCGCTGCGGAATCTTCCACCGGCACCTGGACTACCGTATGGACTGACCTGCTGACCGACCTGGACTATTACAAGGGCCGTGCCTACGCGATTGAAGACGTGCCAGGCGATGACACCTGTTTTTACGCCTTCGTGGCTTACCCAATTGATTTGTTTGAGGAAGGCTCTGTCGTTAACGTCATGACCTCGCTGGTCGGCAACGTGTTCGGCTTCAAGGCCTTGCGGGCGCTGCGCCTGGAAGACGTGCGCTTCCCAATCGCCTACGTCATGACCTGCAACGGGCCGCCACAAGGCATCCAAGTGGAACGCGACATCCTCAATAAATATGGCCGTCCGCTGCTGGGTTGCACCATCAAGCCGAAGCTGGGGCTATCCGCCAAGAACTATGGCCGCGCCTGTTACGAAGGTTTGCGTGGCGGCCTGGATTTCACCAAGGATGACGAAAACGTCAACTCGCAGCCTTTCATGCGCTGGAGACACCGTTTCGACTTCGTTATGGAAGCGATCCACAAAGCGGAAGCCGAAACCGGCGAACGCAAGGGCCATTACCTGAACGTAACGGCACCGACCGCCGATGAAATGATGCGCCGTGCCGAATACGCCAAGGAAATCGGCGCGCCGATCATCATGCACGACTACATCACCGGCGGTTGGGCGGCCAACACCCAGCTGGCGCAGTGGTGCCAAAACAACGGCATGCTGCTGCACATCCATCGCGCGATGCATGCCGTGCTCGACCGCAACCCGCACCACGGCATCCATTTCCGGGTGCTGACCAAGATCCTGCGCCTGTCCGGCGGTGACCACCTGCACTCCGGCACCGTGGTCGGCAAGCTGGAAGGCGACCGTGAGGCCACCCTGGGCTGGATCGACATTATGCGCGACAGCTTCATCAAGGAAGACCGTTCCCGTGGCATCTTCTTCGACCAGGACTGGGGCTCCATGCCGGGCGTGTTGCCGGTGGCATCCGGTGGCATCCATGTCTGGCACATGCCTGCGCTGGTCACCATTTTCGGGGATGATTCCGTCCTGCAATTCGGTGGCGGCACCCTCGGCCACCCCTGGGGCAACGCCGCTGGCGCCGCCGCCAACCGGGTCGCGGTTGAGGCTTGCGTTGAAGCGCGCAACCAGGGTCGGCAGTTGGAAAAAGAAGGCAAGGACATCCTCACCACCGCCGCCCGGCACAGCCCGGAACTGGCCGCCGCCATGGACACCTGGAAAGAAATCAAGTTTGAATTCGACACCGTCGACAAGCTGGACATTGCCCACAAGTAACCTGAACTTATCTGGAGTACATCACAATGAGTGGTATGCAAGACTACAAATCAAGCCTGAGCGATACCGGCAGCCGCAAGTTTGAAACCTTTTCCTACCTGCCGCCGATGACGGATGGACAAATCCGCCAGCAAATCCAGTACATCGTCAACAAAGGCTGGAACCCCGGCATCGAACACACCGAGCCTGAAAATGCCTTTGGCCATTACTGGTACATGTGGAAACTGCCGATGTTTGGCGAAACCAATGTTGACGCCATTCTGGACGAAGTGGAAAGCTGCCGCAAAGCGCACCCGAACAACCACATCCGTTTGCTGGGTTTCGACAACTACGCCCAATCCGCCGGTGCGGCCATGGTCATCCATCGCGGCAAGCCCGTCTAAAACATCCAAAACCGCACAACGCTGCGCCGCACGATCCGGCGCAGCGTCACCACCAACAACAGGATATTTTCATGGCCAGCAGACCCGACCGCTACGTAGGCATCGATAACGATATCAACGGCGGCATGACCACCATCGGCAAGATCATCCGCGACGCCTGGGTGTTCAGGCTGATTCCTGAGACGGAAACCTGCAAAAACTGGAATCTGGCCGGGATTGACTCGCTATTGCAGAAAGTCAACGCCGAGTGGGACAAATATGGCTGCTTGGTCAGCCACCTGCCGCCTGAACTGGCCGCCCGCCACAGACAGATTCACGACCCCGCCATTGCCCAGGCACGCGTAGCCGGTTGGTCGGGTGAACACGAAACCGACTACGAAGAATAACCCTTGCAGAATAAGAGGCCATCTTATGTCCGATTACACTGTTGACCCAACCCAGTATTTCGTCAGAAGGCAACCCTACTACGAAGCAGTAGGCGATGAAATCGTGCTCTACGAAGCTGCCTACAGCGCGCGTATGCCGATGATGCTGAAAGGCCCGACTGGTTGCGGCAAATCACGTTTTGTTGAATATATGGCCTGGCGATTGGAACGTCCGCTGATTACGGTTGCGTGTAACGAAGACATGACCGCCTCCGATCTGGTAGGCCGTTTCCTGCTCGACAAGGACGGCACCAAATGGCAGGACGGCCCGCTGGCGACCGCAGCCCGGATCGGTGCGATCTGCTATCTGGACGAAGTGGTGGAAGCCCGCCAGGACACCACCGTTGTCATCCACCCACTGACCGACCACCGCCGTGCTTTGCCGCTGGACAAAAAGGGGGAACTGATCGAAGCGCACCCCGATTTCCAACTGGTCATTTCCTACAACCCCGGCTACCAAAGCCTGATGAAGGATCTGAAGCAGTCCACCAAGCAACGTTTTGGCGCACTCGATTTCGACTATCCGGCAGAAAGCATTGAGGTCGCGATTGTTGCCAAGGAATCCGGTGTGGATGAAAAGACCGCAGGCAAACTGGTGCAGATTGCCCACCGCGCCCGCAACCTGAAAGGCCACGGTCTGGACGAAGGCATTTCCACCCGTCTGCTGGTATACGCTGGGCAATTGATTGTGAAAGGCATTTCCCCACAGGCGGCGTGCACCATGACCATGGTGACGCCACTGACCGACGACCCGGATATGCGCGATACGCTGAACGCAGCCGTACAAACCTTCTTCGGGTAAGAAAAGGCGGCAGCTCATGACGATTCAACTGGAAGATTATCAATCGTTTCTGGAGAAACTTTCCCCCGATGCCCGCGAAATCCTGGAGAGTTCCTGGCAGGAAGCCTCACGGGTGATGTCGCCCGCTGGTTTGCAGGATTATCTGGATGGTGCGCAAGGCCTGCATAAACTGGGGCGTGGCAAAGATCTGGTGATGACTTACTTGCAGGAGATGCCGCTGGTCGCCAAGGAATGTGGCGAAGACATTATTCCCGATGTTGTGACCGCCGCCATGAAACTGTCTTCGATGGTGTCCGGCGAAGTCATTACCCTGATGCTGGGCAGCCTGCCGACGGCTTCGCGGCATTTGGGCGATGCGGAGCTGGTGCGTGGTTACCTGACCTTTATTCACCAATTATCGTCGACGGCTGCGCGTGGTTTGCGCCCGATGCTTAACCACATGGACGATTTGCTCTCCAAGCTGACCCTGAGTGGCCTGCGCCGTTGGGCAAACTTTGGCGCACAGGCTTACCGGCGTGATTTCAACAATTTGGTTGCGTATTTCAATCTGGAATCGGCGGATAGCAAGGCAACCCTGCAAAAAGAACGGCGTGGCGTGCTGTTCGTCAAGACACAGCGCAAACTGAATTTCTACCTGCGCGCCTTGTGGGGACGTGATTTTTTCCTGCGTCCTACGGGGGCGGATTACACCGATTTTCGCCCGTATATCGAGCACCGGATATTCCACCTGCCGGATGCGGTGGATGACATAAGCGATATTCCAGGGCTGGAACTGTATCGCGCCACTGCCGCGCACATGGCTTCGCATCTGATGTACGCCAAGGCCGCGCTTTCCGCCGAGCAACTCAGCCCGGCGCAGATGTTTTTCATCGGCTTTCTGGAAGATGCGCGGGTGGAATACAAGGCTGTGCAGGCTTTTCCTGGCCTGAAAACCCTGTGGATACGGCTACTTACCGCGGACTATGAAGGCAAGGTCGAACATCCGACCATGGCGATTCTGGAGCAGGTGGCGTTGATGTTGCTGGATGCCTCCGTGCATGCGGATGATGAGGAACTCAACCGTTTCGCCGCCAGTTTTCATGCCAATATCAACGCGCGACAGGATGACCAGCACTATTCCTGGCTGATGGGAATGGAGCTTTACAATATCTTCGCTGCCCGTCGGGAAGTGCCGAGCCTACGCATTCTGGAGCGTATCCGTATTCCGTACCGCGATGACAACCGCTTTGTGTGGGAGTTCGAGGAACTGACCTGGGATGTCGGCTTTGAATACGTCCCAGCCAGCCAGCGGCAGGTACGCAAGCAGGTCAGCGTGATTGAAATGGCCAACGAAGTCGATTGCGAACTGGCGGGCGATGATGCGCAGGAAATCTGGACGTGTTCCACCGAAATGTTCCCTTACGAGGACGATCTGGAAAATACGGAAAGTTTCAATGATATGTGGGGCAAGGAGCCGGTTTCTGACCCATTTCATTACCACGAATGGGATTACCAGATTCAGCTGCATCGCCCCGATTGGGTGACGCTGTATGAACGTCGGCAGAAAAAAGGCGACCCGGATGACATCCGCGCCATTGTCGATGCTTACCGCCCGGTTGCACACCGTATCAGGCAGATTATCGACCTGTTGACGCCGGAAGGTGTGCAGCGTCAGCGGGGGCTGGAAGACGGCGACGAAATCGACATCAATGCGGCGGTCGATGCGATGATTGCCATTCGTATGGGGGAGCAGCCAAGCCCGCGTATCACCATGCGTAACGTGCTAAAAAGCCGCGATCTGGCGGTCGTGGTGTTGCTGGATTTGTCCGAATCCACCAATGAACCGATGAAGGGTTCCGATAAAAGTGTGCTGCAACTGACCCGCGAGGCTTCCACGCTGGTGGCGACGGCCATTGAAGGCATCGGCGACCCTTACGCGATTCACGGCTTTGCCTCCGACGGGCGTCATGATGTGCAGTATTACCGCCTGAAGGACTTTAACCAGCATTTTGATGATGAAGCCAAATCGCGATTGGCAGGAATGAAGGGGGGCTTATCCACCCGCATGGGCGCGGCATTGCGTCATGCCGGACACCACCTGCACAAGCAGCCGGAACGCCGTAAACTGATTTTGCTGGTAACAGATGGCGAGCCTGCCGACATTGACGAGCGCGATCCGCAGCACCTGCGTTTCGACACCAAAAAGGCGGTGGAAGAACTGTATACCACGGGTGTGCTGACTTACTGCCTCACCCTTGATCCGTATGCAGATGATTATGTAAAGCGGATTTTCGGGCAGAACAACTACACGGTTATTGACCATGTGGATCGTTTGCCGGAACAGTTGCCACTGCTGTTTGCTAGTCTGACAAGGTAAACAGAATCAGGTGTTCTGGTACTCGCCGACCAGATGATAGCTGCGCACGGTGCGGCCATCCGGCTCCACGGAGTGCAAATGGACGTCATATCCCCACAGGCGGTGCACATGGCGCAGCATTTCGTTGACCTCGTTGTTCAACGGACGGCGCTCATTCAGCACATGCTGCAAAGTCAGGGAACGATCGCCACGCACATTGACCTTGTACACCTGGATGTCCGGTTCCTGCTGGCTGAGGTTGTATTGTTGGGAAAGCATTTCCCGTATCCGCCGGTAGCCTTCGTCGTTATGGATGGCCATGACATCGATGGTGTTCTTGCGGTCATCGTCTTCCAGCGCGAAGAAACGGAAATCACGGATCACCTTCGGCGACAGGAATTGCAGGATGAAGCTTTCATCCCGGTAATTGCGCATTACGTGATCCAGCGTCTCCAGCCAGTTGGAACCAGCAATGTCCGGGAACCAGCGCCGGTCTTCATCCGTCGGGTTTTCACAAATGCGGCGGATGTCGCCCATCATGGCGAACCCCAACGCATACGGATTGAGGCCACTGTAATAAGGGCTGTCAAAAGCAGGCTGCATCACCACATTGGTATGGGAAGTCAGGAACTCCATCATGAAGCCTTCGTCCACCAGCCCTTCGTCATACATTTCGTTGAGGATGGTGTAATGCCAGAAAGTCGCCCAGCCCTCGTTCATTACCTGCGTCTGGCGCTGCGGATAAAAATATTGCGCCACTTTGCGGACGATGCGGATGATTTCACGCTGCCACGTTTCCAGTGACGGCGAGTTCTTTTCGATGAAATACAGCAAGTTTTCCTGCGGATCTTCCGGAAAAATTTTGGCCGCCTTTTCTTCCTCGCGCTCTTTGCCCCGATGCGGCAAGGTGCGCCACAAATCATTCAGATGTTGCTGGATGTAAAGCTCGCGCTCTTTCTGGCGTTGCTGTTCCTCCGCTGCGGAAATGGGTGCCGGACGTTTGTAGCGGTCGACGCCGTAATTCATCAGTGCATGGCAGGAATCCAACAACACCTCCACCTGTTCGACGCCATAGCGTTCTTCGCATTGCGTGATGTACTTTTTGGCGAACATCAGGTAGTCGATGATGGCCTCGGCGTCCGTCCAGGTGCGGAACAGGTAGTTGCCCTTGAAGAAGGAGTTGTGCCCGTAGCAAGCGTGCGCAATCACCAGCGCCTGCATGGTCAGGGTGTTTTCCTCCATCAGGTAGGCAATGCAGGGGTTGGAATTGATGACGATTTCATACGCCAACCCCATACGCCCTCGGGTATAGTTCTGCTCCACATTGACGAAATGCTTGCCATAAGACCAGTGGTTGTAGAACACCGGCATACCGATGGAGGCGTAAGCGTCCATCATCTGGTCGGAACGGATGATCTCGATCTGGTTCGGGTAAGTGTCCAGCTTGAACTTGTCACGGGCAATACGGGCAATTTCACGCTCGTAGGTCTCGATGGTTTCAAACGTCCATTCCGAATCAGTCGAAATGTAGTGTTTTTCCCCATTTTCTGCCGCCATGTTGTCCATCAATCGACCTCCTCACCGGCATGTTTCCGGAACAACTCACGGAACACCGGGTAAATTTCGGCATTGTTGCGCACCCGCTGAATGGCGAAACGGTCGCCGAAATCACGCTGCAAGTGTTCATACAGATACCAGAGCCCCTGCGGGTCCCGGTCACCGATTTCGATATAGGTGTAATACTGGACGAAAGGCAGAATGCTGCTTACCAATGCATCGTGGCAATGTTGGTTATCTTCATGCCAGTTGTCGCCGTCGGACGCCTGCGCCACGTAGATATTCCACTGGTTGGGTGAATAGCGTTCCTCAAGGATTTCGCCCATTAGGTTGAGCGCGCTGGAAACCACTGTCCCGCCAGTCTCGCGGGCGTAGAAAAAGGTTTCCTCGTCCACTTCCTGCGCCTGGGTATGATGGCGGATGAACACCACCTCAATTTTTTCGTAATTCTTTTTCAGGAACAGATACAGCAGGAAAAAGAAACGTTTGGCTGTGTCCTTGATTTCCTGGGTCATTGAGCCGGACACATCCATCACACAAAACATCACCGCCTTGGGGGATGGCCTCGGCATCTTGACCTTGAGGTTGTATTTCAGGTCGAAATCATCCAGCCACGGGATGGCGTGTATCCTGACATTCAGGTGCGCCAGTTCCGCCTGCAACAAATCACGCTGTTCCGTCGCCTCATCATTGGGGTCACAACGGTCGAGCGCCGCCAGTTCCTCCAGTATTTCGCGGCGGCGGCGGCGATCCTTGCCGCGCAGGGCGATACGGCGGGCATGGGCGCTGCGCATGGAACGCACAATGTTGATCTGTGATGGGTTCCCAACTTCGCTGACACCGGCCCTGTGATAATCGAACGAATCCATGCTCAACAGTTGGCGCTTGACCATATTGGGCAGGGCAAGGTCTTCAAACAGGTATTCAAGAAATTCTTTCTGTGAAATCTGGAAAACGAAGTCATCCATCCCCTCGCCGCTGTTGGAGGCGTCGCCTGAGCCACTACCGCCTCCCCCACCACCGGGCGGACGCTGGATCCGGTCGCCCTCGATAAACTCCTTGTTGCCGGTATGTACAATATTACGTTTTCCACCCTGACCATGACGGAAAACCGGCTCGGAAATGTCGCGTTTGGGGATAGTGATGCTTTCCCCCTGCTCCATGTCCGTGATATTGCGGCGGCTGACGGCATCTGACACAGCGCGGCGAATCTGTTTCTGGTAACGCTTGAGGAAGCGCTCCCGATTCACCAGGCTCTTGTTTTTACTGTTCAGACGACGGTCAACGATATAAGCCATGTATGACGCTCCTTACTGCGACTTGCGCACACGCAGGTACCATTCAGCCAACAGGCGCACCTGTTTCTCAGTGTAGCCACGCTTCATCATGCGGTCGACGAAGTTGTCATGCTTGCGTTGCTCGTCCGCGCTGGATTTCGCGCCATAGGAAATGACCGGCAGCAGGTCTTCGGTGCTGGAGAACATTTTCATCTCGATCACACGGCGCAGTTTTTCATAACTGGTCCAGGCTGGGTTGCGGCCATTGTTGTTGGCGCGCGCGCGCAGCACAAAATTGACGATCTCGTTGCGGAAATCTTTCGGGTTGCTGATGCCTGCCGGTTTCTCGATCTTTTCCAGATCGGCGTTGAGCGCCGCCCGGTCAAGGAATTCGCCGGTTTCAGGGTCACGGAATTCCTGGTCTTGAATCCAGAAGTCGGCGTAGGTGACGTAGCGGTCGAACAGGTTCTGGCCATATTCGGAATAGGATTCGAGGTAAGCAGTCTGGATTTCCTTGCCGATAAAGTCCACATAACGCGGGGAGAGGTATTCCTTGATGAAGCGGATATAGCGCGCCTGGATTTCCGCCTGGAACTGTTCCTTCTCAATCTGGCGCTCCAGCACATACATCAGATGCACCGGATCAGCCGCCACCTCGGTGGCATCGTAGTTGAACACCTTGGAAAGAATCTTGAAAGCAAACCGGGTGGAAAGCCCACTCATGCCCTCATCCACGCCTGCCGTATCCTGGTATTCCTGGATAGTTTTGGCTTTTGGATCAATATCCTTCAGGTTCTCGCCGTCATAGATGCGCATTTTGGAATAGAGGCTGGAGTTTTCCGGCTCCTTCAGGCGTGACAGGACGATAAACTGCGCCAACATTTTGAGCGTATCCGGCGCACACGGGGACTTCGCCAGAGAGCTGTTCACCAGCAGCTTGTCATAAATCCTGATTTCTTCCGTCACCCGTAGGCAATAAGGCACCTTGACGATGGAAACGCGGTCAATGAATGCCTCATTATTGCGATTGTTTTTGAAACTTTGCCATTCTGATTCATTGGAATGCGCCAAAATGATGCCTGAGAATGGAATGGCACCGATGCTTTCCGTGCCGTTGAAGTTGCCTTCCTGGGTGGCGGTCAGCAACGGGTGCAGCACCTTGATTGGCGCCT
This sequence comes from Candidatus Thiothrix phosphatis, assembly GCF_035668035.1. Classification (NCBI taxonomy): domain Bacteria; kingdom Pseudomonadati; phylum Pseudomonadota; class Gammaproteobacteria; order Thiotrichales; family Thiotrichaceae; genus Thiothrix; species Candidatus Thiothrix phosphatis. Next base: position 28,690 of record NZ_JAYMYJ010000142.1, read on the forward strand.
TGAACATTTCCACGAACTCCATTAGCCCCTGGTTGGACAAGCACAACCCTCCGGAATAGCTGTAGGCGTCGGTGTCGTTCTGTGGGTAATCCTCCAGCTTGCGGATGTCCACCTTGCCGACCAGGGAGGAAATGTCCTGGTTGTTTTCATCACCCGGTTCGGTTTTGGAAACGGCAATCTGGTTGAGGCGTGAAGGGTGGCGTTTGACCACGCGGAACTTGGAAATGTCGCCGCCAAACTCGTGCAGGCGCTTGACCGCCCACGGCGACATAATGGTCTTCAAGTAGCGGCGCGGGATACCGTAATCCTCTTCCAGGATTGCGCCATCCTCTTCCACATTGAACAAGCCCAGTGGGGATTCATTGATAGGCGAACCCTTGATGGAATAGATCGGAGCCTTTTCAATCAGTGCTTTCAGGCGCTCTGCCAATGAGGATTTGCCGCCGCCCACCGGCCCCAGCAGATACAGCACCTGTTTGCTTTCCTCCAGCCCTTGCGCGGCATGGCGGAAGAAGGAGACGATCTGCTCAATGCAGTCTTCCATGCCATAAAATTCGGAAAAAGCCGGGTAACGGCGAATGATCTTATTGGCGAAAATCCGGCTCATACGTGGGTCGCGGGAGGTGTCGATCACCTCCGGTTCGCCGATGGCGTACAGCATCCGCTCCGCCGCAGTGGCGTAGGCCATCTGATCACGTTTGCAAATATCCAGGTACTCTTGCAACGAATATTCTTCTTCTTGTAAGGCTTCGTATCGGGACTGATAGTGATTGAATATGCTACTCATTTTGTACCCCTTTCACGGTGACTAACTGGGCGGTCATCTGCCCTGAGATTTCTTGCGCCAGACGACGATCATCATCTGATATTGACAGCTTGCAAGCCAAATGCCAAGTGACATGAAGCTGGGTGTTGTTGAATTCCTGTATGCACTTGAGGTTAGACTACAGTTATCAGAAAAAGTGTAATGGCTGACTTATTTTTAGATGCATGACTTTTCTAACCTTGCCGTCGTGTTCACAATTTACCCTTAAATTTGTTTTGCGCGCACCAATTAGCAGATAAACGGAGACACTGGGCAGCGCCGCCCAACGTTTTCCAAGACGCGAAACCAACAGGGGGAACAGGCGGCTGCAATCCCCCCGAAGTATAAGTTTGCGCCGGGTTTCATGCTATGATCTGCCCCGTCAACATCAGGATCAAGGAACATGTCGGAGCAGATTCCCCCGCCCCCCATCCTCACCAGCCGTGTCCGCACCCTGTCACGCTCCTCCGGCCTGCGTGTGTTCGCCGTTGCCTTGCTGGGGCTGTTGATGCTGGCCCCTCTGTACCTGGTAAGCAAGGTCGTGAACGAACGCAGTGCCTACTACAACAACGCCTTGCATAACATCGCCAGTTCCTGGGGGGGCAAACAGACGTTGGTTGGCCCGATATTGGTCATCCCTTATGTTGAACACCTTACCAGCGTCGACACGCTCACTGATGAAAATGGTGAAAATCGCGTGGTCAGCAAGGACATCTACAATGACCGGACTGCCGTCCTGTTGCCCGAAATGCTGGAAATCCGCACTGACCTGAAAGAGGAACATCGCCAGCGTGGCATCTATGATGCATTGGTTTATACCGCCAACCTGAGCCTCACCGGCAAATTCAACCATGAAGCGCTATCGGGTTCGGGCGAAGGGGAAAAGCGTATTTTGTGGGACAAGGCATTTGTCGCCATTGGCCTGGATGACACCCGCGCCATCGATACGGCTTCCAGTTTCTTCTGGAATGATGGCCGTATTGGGCTGGAGCCTGGAACCCTGCTTAACAAGCTGGCTCCAAACGGCTTCCATATACCCTTGCCAGTCAGTGCCAGCAGCAACACCACCAATGAGTTCAAGCTTACCCTCAGCCTGCGCGGCAGTGATGGGTTGTTCTTTGCGCCATTAGGGGAAAACACCGCCATCCGCATGACTTCCCCTTGGACACATCCGAGCTTCCAAGGTGAGTTGTTGCCGGACAAGTATGAAGTCAATGAACAAGGTTTCCATGCTGAATGGGACATCCCACATTTGGTGCGCAATTACCCGCAATCCTGGGTCATGGACGACAAGCAGGAATACGACCTGCGCCAGGCAACGGCGGGTGTGAATCTGTATGAGCCGACGACTTTGTATAGCCAGGTTATCCGTGCGGTAAAATATGGGGCATTGTTTATCGGCCTGACTTTCCTGGTGTTGCTGGCGATTGAACTTAGCCTGAAACAGCGTTTGCATGTCCTGCAATACGCCCTTGTCGGCGTGGCGTTGTCGCTGTTTTACCTGATCCTGTTGGCGCTGGCGGAGCAAGTCGGTTTCCTCTACGCCTATCTGGCCGCTTCGGCCACAACAGTCCTCATTATCACGCTGTATATCGGGGCCATACTGCGCAACAGCCGCCAGATCCTGATTATTTTCCTGACGTTGGCGGCGTTGTATGGATTCCTGTATCTGCTATTGCAGATGGAGGATTACGCCCTGCTGGCAGGTGCCGCCCTGCTGGCGCTGACAACCAGCATCATGATGTATGTCACCCGTCATCTGAAACCGAATGGCTGACAGCAGTTTCCTGGGCAGATGAAGTGGAACCGTCAACCGGCTTTTTGCGGGGCCGACGGCGGCGTCTCTTTTTCTGCTCGCCATTGCCTTCGGCTGCTGCCTCCACCACTGAGGAAACCGCCTCAGCAGGAACAGCAGCGGCGGGCGGTTCACCATCGCTTTTCGTTTTTTCCCTGTGCCGGGTTGGACGTTTGTCGTTACGGCGGCCATCCCCCCGCCTGTTGTTGTCATGCGGACGCCCTGCCCGCTCCCGCTGGGTGCGTTGCGGGCGCTGCAAATCGGTGGGAAGCAGATCCGCAGTGATTTTTTCCACCGGCACGGCTTTGCCGGTGTATTCCTCGATTTCCGGCAGGTAGAAAGCGGTGTCTTCGCAAGCGAAACTATGCGCTTCGCCGGAGGCACCTGCACGGGCGGTGCGCCCGATCCGGTGAACGTAATCCTCCGCCATTTGCGGCAGGTCGAAATTGAACACATGGGAAACATCCGGAATGTGCAGCCCGCGTGCGGCCACATCAGTGGCGATCAGCACCTGAAACTCGCCGGACTCGAACGAACGCAGCAATTTTTCGCGCTTGTTCTGCCGCACATCCCCGGAAATCAGGTCGGAACGGACGCCATTCCCCCGCAGGTAATCATCAATTTTTTCCGCAATGTGTTTGGTGTTGACGAATACAATCGCCCGGAACGGGTTCAGCTTGCGGATCAGGCCAATCAGCAGGGGGATCTTCTCTTCATTCGCCGGGAAGTAGACATGCTCGGCTATGTTGTCAGCCCGCACGGATTCCGCCTCGATCTGAACCTGCTGCGGATTGTTCATGTGCTCATAAGCCAGTTCCAGCACCCGCTGCGACAGCGTGGCGGAGAACAGCATGTTCAAGCGTTTGGTCGGTGGCGGCATTTTACGGATGAGATAGCGCACATCTGCAATGAAGCCCATGTCAAACATGCGGTCGGCCTCATCCAGCACCAGCGCCTGCGCATATTGCAGGGTAAAAACATGCTGTTTCCAATAGTCGATCACCCGCCCTGGCGTACCGATCAGGACATCCACCGGGTCTTCGAACTGGCGGCGCTGTTTGTCATAGCCTGCACCACCATACACCAGCACTGGACGCAATCCTGTGTGCTTGCCTAACTCCTCAGCGTCACGGGCAATCTGGATGGCCAGCTCACGGGTCGGAGCCAGAATCAGGCTGCGCACCGCCCCCCCTTCCGGATTTGGCAATGGATTATTCAGCAAATGTTGGAAGACTGAAACCAGAAAAGCGCCGGTTTTGCCCGTGCCTGTCTGCGCCTGTCCTGCGACATCCCGGCCTGCCAATGCCAAGGGCAGCGTCTCCGCTTGGATGCGTGAGCAGAATTCAAAACCAGCCTCCTGGATAGAGGCCAACAAGCGCCCATCCAGTTGGAACTCATCGAAACGTGTTTGACTTAAGTAGAGATTTTCCATTCTGCGAGAATATCACACTGACCCTGCATGGCGTCACAAAAAGCAAAGCGCCACGCCATTTTTTCAGGAAGCGCATTTGGCAGCGCATATTGTCGACAGACAAACCAATTAATGTCGACAATGTTCTAATATTTTGATGGAAATCAGATAAAGCGTATTCTAAAAGTCAACATTATGGACTATTATCTTTCGCCTCCTTTTAACATCCAGGCAATATTGTCGACATCGAACGCGCTACCGGAGGCGTATTATGACTGCAACAGCCGCACTGGCAGAACATCTCGCCAGCACATTGGGACTTCAAAATCTGCAACACATTTATTGGAACCAGTCTTCGCCAGTTCTATACGAACAGGCTCTCAACCGGAGTGAGGGTAAAATCAGCGAAGATGGCGTATTCGTTGCTTATACCGGTTCTTTTACCGGACGCGCGCCCAATGACAAGTTTACGGTCGATGATGTTGGCACCCACGACAACGTCTGGTGGGGAAAGGTCAACAAATCCTTGTCTGAAGAGCAGTTTGACCGGCTACTGGCAGAGGCTCTCCAGTTCCTGGAAGGAAAGGAAGTTTTTGTGCAGGATCTGTTGGCCGGTGCCAGCACGGCTGACGAACTGCCAGTCCGTATCATCACCCAATATGCTTGGCACGCCTTATTCTCCCGCAATATGTTCATCCGCCCGGATGACCTTGGCCGCACACTCGAGGTGACAGATCCAAAATTTACGGTCATCCATGTGCCCGACATGCAGGCTGACCCAGCGGTTCATGGCACGCATTCCAGCACTTTCGTCCTGCTGAACCTGACTCGTGGCCTGATCCTGATTGGCGGCACCCATTATGCGGGTGAAATCAAAAAATCCATTTTCTCAGTGCTGAATTACCTGTTGCCGCAACGCGGCATCATGTCCATGCATGCCTCCGCCAATGTTGGCAAGGATGGCGATGTCGCTATCCTGTTCGGCTTGTCCGGCACCGGCAAAACCACCTTGTCCGCTGACCCTAACCGCGCCCTGATTGGTGACGACGAGCATGGCTGGAGCGATCACGGCGTCTTCAATCTGGAAGGTGGCTGCTACGCCAAAGTCATCAATTTGTCGCCAGAGCAGGAACCATTGATCTATAAAACCACCCAGACATTCGGCACTGTGCTGGAAAACGTGGTCATGGATCAGGTGACCCGCAAGCTAAAGCTGGATGACAACAGCATTACCGAAAATACCCGCGCCAGCTACCCAATCACCCAGATTCCTGGAGCCTTGTACCCAGGCAAAGCAGGCCACCCCAAGCACATTATCATGCTGACTTGCGATGCTTTCGGTGTATTGCCGCCGATTTCAAAATTGACGACCGAACAGGCGATGTACCACTTCATTTCTGGCTACACCGCCAAAGTGGCGGGCACGGAAAAAGGCGTCACCGAGCCGAGCGCCACGTTCAGCACCTGTTTCGGCGCGCCGTTCATGGCACTGCATCCGTCGGTCTACGCCGGATTGCTCGGCAAGAAAATCAATGAACATGGCGTTTCCTGTTGGCTGGTCAACACCGGCTGGAGCGGCGGCGGCTATGGCGTTGGCAAGCGTATGAACATCCACCATACCCGTAGCATGGTCAATGCCGCGCTGAACGGCGAACTGAATGAGGTGGAAACCCGTACTGACCCGATTTTTGGGCTGAATATTCCAGTGTCCTGCCCTGACGTTCCGGCTGAAGTGCTTGACCCCTCTTCCACTTGGGCGGATAAGGCGGCTTATCAAGACAAAGCCACCCAATTGGCGATGTCTTTCCACCAGAATTTCACCCAGTACAGCGATGGCGTTGCAGAAGAAATTTTGGCCGCCGCCCCGCTCGCAGGACGTTCCTGACCCCATTGCTCTGTTTTGATTTTTTTGAAGGCCGTGTTGACACAGTGAACACGGCTTTTTTTATGCGCCCAAACATCACATCCCATCTATAAAACGAAAAATATTTCGATAAATATATTTTGCTTACTTGATATACAAAATCCCCTCCATTTCACCTTGATATGTACTATTTTTAAACAATAGATAACAGAGAGAAAAGGCTCCAACAGAGCAATTGGAGCAGTAAGGTCAAACAATGGAAAAGGATGGTTGTTATGGATGCAAAGAAAACCCTTATAGTTCCTTTATCAGTCCTGCTGTTTTCCGGCACAGTGTTTTCCGCGCCTGAAAACAAGACTGACAAAGCGGCTGACACGATTATCATGACGACATGGAACCGTGGGCCTGTAATGAGCGCCATTGAGCTGGAAATCAGGCAGCTCGACAATAATAGTGTTGTTGAAAAGACAAAAAAACATTCCACCGTGCTCGCATTGGCACCGGGGAACTATATGGCGACGGCCAAGATGAACAATATTGTCCGCAACCGCACATTTTCTGTCATAGACCATACGCCCGTGAATGTTGTCATTGCGATGGATGAATAATCAAGCATCAACCATAACAGATGGCTGGCGCATCAAGCTGTTCAGCCTGGATATCAAGAAGGCGCAGGCAATTGCGGGGCATTTATCTTTTGTTTGGCAAACTGCTTGCCCCGCCGAAATTCCTGTAAAAAATACTGCCGTGCTTTTTTCATATCAAAGTCTTGCAATGTCCCTCCGGCAGCGAAATGCCGGGTAAAAACCTTGCCCGTCGCATAAGTTAATCCACCCGCAGTCACACTCACGCCAGCACCACCGACGATGGAGCCAACACCAGGCAAAGCCTTGAAGACACTGGAAACACCTGCCACACCTGCCACTGGCAACACCCCCAGAATAAAAGAACGCGCGACCGCCCTTTCAATCTTTGAATAACGTATGTCATATAATTTGACCAGATCATCCACCATTTTGAATTGGATATTGGTCAAGGCCACGACATCCAACAACGGCACGGGAATCAACCCCATCGCCATTGCCTGCACAACATTGGATTTGACGATACTGTCGGCTTTTGCCACGCAAGCAGCCCGTTTGCCAGCTTTCAGGCGCGCCTGTTCAGATTGCTCCGCCAAGGCTGAACCTTCAGCCACGGGTTGCCAGCCATCCCCGGTTTCTTCCGCCATTTACAACACCCCTCCTTTGAGCTGTCGAGATTACGAGGCTGACGCGCGTGCGTTGTTTCGTTTTGTCCCATTGATTTCGCTGCGGATGTCCTGCACGACGCGTTTGCCTGCCTCCAGTTCGCGCCGGAAGAACGCCTGCACCGATTTGGGATCAAAATCTTCCAAGGTTCCGCCTGCTTCAAAATGCAGGATAAAGGTTTGCCCTACCGCATACGCGATGGCTCCCGCCAGCACGCTCAATCCGGCGCTGCCCGCCAGTGAGCCGATGCCGGGCATCAACTTGGCGAAACTGCTCAACCCAGCGATCGCCATGACCGGCGTTGCCCCTCCCAACAAGGAAAACAATAACGGCTTGAGCTCCCGCTCCCGCACCGGCACGCCATAATGCGCGCCAAGGCTGCGCAACAGGCTGATTTGCACAGCGGTCAGGGCAGACACGTCAAACAGGGGAATGGGCACCAACCCCACGCCAAGGCTCGCAATGATGTGATTTTTGACGATGCTGCCAGCAGTGATTTCCTGCACCTCGGCAGCGATCATTTCAGCTTCCGTCACAGCGTCCACAACTGGGTTTCCCTGGATAACCTCAGTGGGGTCAATGGGCGCATTGCCGCCCTGCCCTGCTGTTGATGCTGCTTCTGATGATGACATTTTTCCCAACCTCACACGCAAGTTGCAACACTAGCCTTTTCTGGCTTGCACAAAATGCCATAACTCTACCATAGTCAAAATAAGGGGAATGCCGGGAGAAGGGTGGCTTGTAACAAAAATTAACAATTCCGTCTGCACCATCCGAAATATTGGCGGCGTTTGAAACAACAAAGCCGCCCAATGGGCGGCTCTGCATGTTGGGAGCGGTGTTGCGGCTTTACGCCATCGCCAGCATCAGGCTGTTCAGGCGATGCACGAAACCTGCCGGGTCTTCCAACTGCCCGCCTTCGGCCAGGATCGCCTGATCCAGCAGCACGCTGGACCACTCGGCAAAACGGTCGTCGTCGGTTTCCGCTTCCATGCGCTTGAGCAATGGATGCGTCGGGTTGATTTCCAGCACCGGCTTGTTGACCGGCATTTCATGGCCTGCCTGCTTGAGCAGTTGCTGCATGTACAGCGCCATGTCGTGTTCGCCCAACACGATGCAGGAAGGCGAAGAGGTCAGGCGGTGGGAAACCTTCACGTCTTCCACTTTCTCAGCCAACACTTTCTTGATGTGCTCGACGATGTTCCGTGCTTCGGCTTCGACTTTTTCCTGTTCCTGCTTGTCTTCTTCCGTTTCGAGCTTGGACAGATCCAGGTCGCCCTTGGCGACGGATTGCAGGGATTTGCCATCGAATTCCATCAGGTGCTGCACCAGCCATTCGTCCACACGGTCGGAGAGCAGCAGCACTTCGATGCCTTTCTTGCGGAACACTTCCAGATGCGGGCTATTTTTCGCCGCAGTGTGGGTGTCGGCAGTGATGTAGTAGATTTTGTCCTGGCCTTCCTTCATGCGGGCGATATAGTCCGGCAGGGAAACTTTTTGCTCGGTGTTGTCATCCAGGGTGGAGGAGAAGCGCAGCAGTTTGGCGATTTCTTCACGGTTGCTGAAGTCCTCGCCGGGGCCTTCCTTGAGCACACGGCCAAACTCTTTCCAGAATTTCTGGTATTTTTCCGGCTCGTTAGCCGCCATGTTTTCCAGCAGGCCAAGGATTTTCTTCACCGAACCGCTTTTCATGCTTTCGATGACCTTGTTGCCTTGCAGGATTTCACGCGACACATTCAACGGCAGGTCGTTGGAATCCAGTACGCCGCGCACGAACCGCAGGTAACGCGGCATCAGCTTGTTTTCCTTGTCTTCCATGATGAAAACGCGCTGCACGTACAGTTTCAGGCCGTGGTTATGGTCGCGGTCAAACAGGTCGAACGGCGCTTTGGATGGCAGATACAGCAACGACGTGTACTCATATTTGCCTTCGACACGGTTGTGGCTCCAGGCCAGCGCATCTTCCCAGTCGTGGGAAACGTGCTTGTAAAATTCCTGGTATTCCTCTTCCTTGACGTCTGACTTGGAGCGCGTCCACAGCGCATTGGCCTTATTGACGGTTTCCCATTCTTCCGTCTGCTTGCCTTCTTCCTGTTTGCGCATGTTGACTGGCAGCGGGATATGGTCGGAATACTGGCGGATAATATTGCGCAACCGCCAACCGTCGGCCAGCAGCTTTTCCTCTTCCTTCAGGTGCAGCACGATCTCGGTGCCGCGCGTGGTTTTGTCCACCTGCTCCAGTGTGTAGCCGGATTGCGCGTCGGATTCCCAGCGCACGCCTTCGGACGCAGCAGTCCCCGCACGTCGGGTGGTCAGCGTGACCTTGTCAGCGACGATGAAGGAGGAATAAAAACCGACCCCGAACTGGCCGATCAGGTGTGAATCCTTCTGCTGGTCGCCGGTCAGTTTGCTTAAGAATTCCTTGGTGCCGGATTTGGCGATCGTGCCAATATTGGTGACGACTTCATCACGGCTCATGCCGATGCCGTTGTCGCGCACGGTGACCGTGCCTGCCTGGCTGTCGAATTCCACCTCCACGCGCAGGTCGCCATCGTTTTCGTACAGGCTGTCATTGCCAATGGCTTCGAAACGCAGCTTGTCGCAGGCGTCTGAACCATTGGAAATCAGCTCGCGCAGAAAAATTTCCTTGTTGGAATACAGCGAGTGGATCATCAGATGCAAAAGCTGGTTCACTTCCGTCTGGAATTGCATGTTTTCCTTGTTGGCGGAGTCAGTCATCGGTTGTTGGTCCTCATAATCTTGTTCGTTTGCTGAACGAAATGTGGGGCTGGGGGCAGGGATTTCAAGAGCATATTCTGACTCACCCACCACAAACTTACCGCTGGCAATTTATTCTGCCGACAAACAGGGGACTTGCTTCTAGGCAGAAAGCGCCTGAACCAATTGGCGGGACAACAGCTCACGGGCTTGGTTTTCCAACGTTTCCAGGCCACATGCGCCGATAATTTCGTCCGCAAAGCCGCTGCAAATCATATTGACTGCCTGGGCGTGCGGGATGCCGCGTGAACGCAGGTAAAACAGCATTTCCTCATCGATTTGCCCAACCGTCGTCCCATGGCTGCATTGCACATCATCGGCATAGATTTCCAGCCGGGGCTTGGTGGCGATTTCGGCGTCACGCGACAGCAACAGATTGTCGTTGCTGAGACGGGCATCGGTTTTCTGCGCATCCGGCCTGACTTCGATATTGCCGTCGAACACCGCCTTGCCCTGGCCGTGCAGGATGCCCTTGAAACGGGAACGGCTGACGCAGCCGGGAAGGTTGTGGATCACATCCAGATGCATGCCGTGCGATTGCCGGTCGCCGGACAGATAAAAACCATCCAGCCCGCAATCCGCCCCTGCCCCGCTGAAGCCAACATGGAATTCCGAGCGTGACCAAGCGCCGCCCAATGCCAGCGTGACGCCCCGGTAACGGCTATCCGCCGCTTGCCGCAGGTACAGGCTGTTCAGGTGGCGGGTGCGCAAGCTTTCATTCTGCAAGCGTGGGTGATGCAGTTGCGCCCCAGCTTCCAGAAAAATCTCCGTCACCACATTGTTCAGGCGCAGGGTATCGCCAACGTGGGCGTAATGCTCAACCACCGTCGCCTGTGCGCCTTCCTCCAGCACCAGCAGCAGGCGCGGCTGGGCGAGGCGCTCGCTTTCGAAGCTGACGCTGATGTGCAAGATTTCCAGCGGGCTTGCCAACACCGCGCCCGCCGGAATCCGGACATAAACGCCCTCGCCCAACATCGCCATATTCAGTGCGGCAAACAAATGGGCTTGTTCGCCGCTGAGTTCGCCCACCCGGGCCAACACCGTCTTGTCGCCGCCCGCCAACGCCGTGCGCAACGGCTGAATCTGCACCGAGCCATCATCCGGCAGGGTGGAAAAGCCGGGCATAAAGAAACCGTTCAGCAGGACGATGCACGGGTTGCCTGCATCCGTCAGCCGCAGTTGCGCCACATCATCGGCGTACAGCAATTCTTCTTCCGGTTCCGCCGGTTGGAACAGTTGCTCCAGCAACGGCGGCAACGGGGTGTAACGCCAACTTTCGCTGCGCCGGTCGGGCAAAGGCAGTTCCTGCACCTGCATAACCGCATGCAGCTGCCGTCGGCTGAGCCAGTCATGCGCAACGCCGGACTGGTCTGCCGCCAGCCGCCGGTAATGTTGCAGGACGTTAGGCGCGCTGTTCATGCCGCCTCCTGCTGAATCCAGCCGTAACCTTTTTCCTCCAGCTCCAGCGCCAAGGATTTGTCACCGGTGCGGATGATTTTGCCGCCACTGAGCACATGCACCACATCCGGCTCGATGTAATCCAACAGGCGCTGGTAGTGGGTGATCACCAGCATGGAGCGTTCCGGGTTGCGCAGGTTGTTGACGCCTTGCGCGACAATTTTCAGCGCATCAATGTCGAGGCCGGAATCGGTTTCATCCAGGATCGCCAGCGACGGCTCCAGCAGCGTCATTTGCAGGATTTCGTTGCGTTTCATCTCGCCGCCAGAAAAGCCGGTGTTGACATAACGCTTGAGCAGGGTTTCGTCCATATTCAGCGCTTTCAGTTTGCTGCGGACTAGCCGCATGAACTCCACCGACGTCAGCTCAGGCTCGCCGCGCGCCTTGCGGATGGCGTTCAGCGACTGGTGCATGAAATAGGTGTTGTTGACGCCGGGGATTTCCACCGGATACTGGAAAGCCATGAAGATGCCCCGATGGGCTCGCTCTTCAGGCTCCAGTTCCAGCAGGTTCTCGCCCTTCCAGGTAACGGTGCCCCCAGTGACCTTGTATTCCTCACGGCCCGCCAGCGCCTTCGACAAGGTGCTTTTGCCGGAACCATTTGGCCCCATGATGGCGTGGACTTCGCCCGGCTTGATCTCCAGGCTCAACCCTTTGAGAATTTCCTTCCCATTGACGGCCACATGCAACTCTTTGACTGACAACATTGTTTTGCTCCTCACCCAACTGCGCCTTCCAGGCTGATCGCCAACAGCTTGCGCGCTTCCACCGCAAACTCCATCGGCAGTTCCTTGAACACTTCCTTGCAAAAGCCGTTGACGATCATCGACACGGCGTCCTCTTCCGCCAAGCCGCGCTGACGGCAATAGAACAACTGGTCTTCACCAATCTTGGAAGTGGTGGCTTCGTGCTCAACCCGGGCGGTCGGGTTGGCCACTTCGATATAGGGGAACGTGTGCGCGCCGCATTTGTCGCCAATCAGCAGCGAGTCGCACTGGGTGTGGTTGCGGCCATTTTCCGCGCCCCGATTCATCCGCACCAGCCCACGGTAGGCGTTCTGCCCACGGTCGGCGGAAATGCCTTTGGAAACGATGGTGCTGCGGGTGTTTTTGCCGACATGGATCATTTTCGTGCCGGTGTCAGCCTGCTGCGCGCCGCGGGTGACGGCGACGGAATAGAATTCGCCGACCGCATCATCGCCCTTGAGGATGCAACTGGGGTATTTCCAGGTAATCGCCGAGCCGGTTTCCACTTGCGTCCAGGAAATGTGCGCCCGGTCGCCTGCGCACAGGCCGCGCTTGGTGACGAAGTTGTAAATGCCGCCTTTGCCGTTTTCATCGCCGGGATACCAATTCTGCACGGTGGAATACTTGATGTGCGCATCCTCCAGCGCGATCAGCTCGACCACGGCGGCGTGCAGTTGGTTTTCATCCCGTTGCGGCGCGGTGCAGCCTTCCAGATAGCTGACATAGGCACCCTTCTCGGCAATGATCAAGGTGCGCTCAAACTGGCCGGTATTGCGTTCGTTGATGCGGAAATAGGTGGAAAGCTCCATCGGGCAGCGCACGCCCGGCGGTATGTAGACGAAGGTGCCATCGGTGAATACGGCGGCGTTGAGCGCGGCGAAATAATTGTCGCCCTGCGGCACCACGCTACCGAGGTATTGTTGCACCAGACCGGGATATTCCCGCATCGCCTCCGAAATCGAGCAGAAAATCACGCCAGCATCCGCCAATTGTTTGCGGAAAGTGGTCGCCACCGACACACTGTCGAACACTGCGTCAACCGCCACCCCGGCGAGCATTTTCTGCTCTTGCAAGGGAATGCCGAGTTTCTCATAAGTGCGCAGCAATTCCGGGTCGACCTCATCCAGGCTTTTCGGCGCGGTATTGGCGGATTTGGGTGCGGAAAAATAGGAAATCGCCTGGTAATCGATCCGCGGATAATGCAGGTGCGCCCACGTCGGCTCCTCCATCGCCAGCCACTTGCGGAATGCCTGCAAGCGCCATTCCAGCATGTAGGCGGGTTCAGCCTTTTTGGCGGAAATAAAGCGGATGACATCCTCATCCAGCCCCGGCGGCACGGTGTCGGATTCAATCTGCGTGGTAAAACCGGCTTCGTAGCCTGTGCGGCGCATTTGTTCAATTTGCCGTTGTGCTGCGTCCATTCCCTCTGCCTTTAATAGTTGAGTAATTCACTGAGGAATATAGGCATGCTGAGGGTAACCCGCAAATAGGCTTGTGGAATGTGGATGAATTGCTGGCCGCTACGCCGTTGGGCAGAGGAACCTTTCCTTAACAGTAATCCCAGCGCCAGGCAGGTTTCTGCGCCACTAACGTTGGCCCAGCTATACTGATGGGCAAGAAAACTGGAGGAAACCCATGAGCACTGAAACACACCTGACCCCTGATGCCCAGCAAACAGAAGCACCCGCCTGCAACGCGATTGACCGCATCCTGCACTCCCGCAGCAAGGATTTGGGTGGATTTTCCGTGCGCCGCCTGTTGCCGGACAGCAAGCAGCGCAAGGTCGGCCCGTGGGTATTCTTCGATCACATGGGGCCCGCTGAATTCGCCCCAGGCCCTGGCATCAATGTCAGGCCGCACCCGCATGTCAATTTGGCGACGGTGACTTACCTGTTCGAAGGCGAGATCCTGCACCGGGATTCGCTGGGCAGCCTGCAAACCATCCGCCCTGGCGACATCAACCTGATGGTGGCCGGTCGCGGCATCGTCCATTCCGAACGGGAAACACCGGCGGCGCAGCAAACCACCCGCCGCCTGCACGGCCTGCAACTGTGGCTGGCCCTGCCTGACGCTGATGAGGAAACCGACCCGGCTTTCCTGCATTACCCATCCGCAGACATCCCGACGGTGATGGTGGGCGATGTGCCGGTGCGGGTGATGGTCGGCAGCGCCTACGGTGTGGCCTCCCCGGTCAAAACTTTCGCCCAAACCCTGTACTTGGAAGCTGACCTGAAAACCGGCCAGCCATTGACCCTGCCGGATACGGTGGCCGAACGCGCCCTTTACATCGCGTCCGGCGGCTTGCAGGCGGATGGCGAAAACCTGCCGGAATATTCCATGGCCATCCTCAAAACGGGCGCTGAAGCAACGGTCACCGCCACACAGGACAGCCGCATCGCCCTGATCGGCGGGGAAGCCATGCCTGAGCGCTATGTCTGGTGGAATTTTGTTTCAAGCCGCAAGGAGCGCATCGGACAAGCCGCCCAGGCGTGGAAAGATGGGCTGTTCCCACTGCCGCCGGGGGATGAGGAAGAATTTATTCCCTTGCCGGAATAAGCCATCTTTTTGCTAGAATAAGCGCACTTGGGTTTCAGGGAGAATCAATAGGATGGCATTGCTGGCTTCCATGGGCATCATGCTGGTTTTGTTTGGCGTGACCGCGCTGATTATCGGCGGCGCACGCCATTTCTTCCCATTTGTGGAGGAATATATCCCGGAAGAATTCAAAAAACCGCTGTCAATCCGGTTTTCAGCCTATTACCTGCTGGCCGGGTTGCTGCTGATACTGATCCAACCGGTTTGAAGGTTGTGTCAGGCAAACCGCCAACCGCAGCATCAGAAACGGTATTGCCATTCCAGCCGGTTTTTCTTCATCCGCCAATGCGTCTTCCCACCGCCATCCTGGGTGAACAGCCGGTCATACAGGCTGTCGTAAACATTTTCACGCACATTGTCCCGCATGCTGTTATAGCTGGCGCGTCTGGCCTCGCAATCCGCCAGATACGGCGCTGCGCTGCGGCATAAGCGCAGATCCAGATCCGGGTTGCTGGAGCGCAGGGTGAAAGGCTGTTCCATCAACTGTAAATCCCGATAGGCGACCCGGCTGGTTTCACAGCCGCTGACAACCAGCAGCATCCCTCCTGCCAGCAAGCCCTTTACTAATGTCTGTTTCATTGTTGGATACTCGTTATTAATTTTGCTTACGGGAATATTTTAATCCTAATTACACTGAACCATGTATTCCTTAAGCAGATAATTTTTCATTAATTTCCAACAGGGCCATGACCACCGGCCCCAGTTGGGGTTTGTCCTGCTGATGTTCGGCCAACATTTGTTGCAAGAAGGTGAGATGTTCGGCCACAAACCGCATCTGCCGTGGCGGCGCGCCCCGTCCGGCCGCCAGTGCGTAATCATCCACCACTTTCTGCACCCTGGCGGTTTCATCCAGCCGCGCGCCGAGAATGTAATTCACCAGCCCGCATTCCGCCCGGGTAATGCCGGAACCGAAACTGGGCGCAGCCTTGTCGGCCTGGTCGGAACACTGCTTCGCCTGGTCTAGCCAGTATTTCAGCTCCTGCCGGTCAAGCTGCGCCACATCGCCGCGCAGGAAGCGCACCACCTTGCAGGTCAGCCAGTTGATCAGGGGATAGCCCGCCACCGTATGGGTCTGTTGCATGGCGAAGTCGTGCGCCCGCTGGTAGGCGTTCTCCATTTCCAGCAGGGCATTGGCGCGTTCCTCCCCGAGCGTCATCATCGCCTTGCGCTTCCAGAATTTGCCGGTTTCCTCGAAGCGTTGCAGGCTGTTGCCCAGTCCATCCAGCAGGTGCAGGATGTCCCACGCCTGCCCCATCAGGGCGGTGGGGTCGGCGGCTATCCGTTTGTCCGGCGGCTCCAGTTTGCCCTGCGACCAGCCCAGCGCCCAGGCGGTCAGCAGGCTCGCCTTGTCCTCCAGCAGGATCACCGGGTAATCGGCCTGCGGGGAATCCTGCGCCGCCGTATAGGCGTCAATGGCTTGCAGAAACATGTCCAGCTTGCCGTAAGCCCGCCCCAGCGCATACAGGATTTCCGCATGGGTCAACCATTCGGAAGGAATCGCCCGCTGCAACTGTTGCAAGCGCTCCTGCAACCACGGCACATCGCCGGTTTGCGCGGTGTCCGCCGCATTGATCAGGTTTTGCAGCTCGGCGATCACTTCCACTTCCGCAACAAACCGCCAGTTGTCACCTGCCTGCCCGCCGCCACCGGGCTGACGGCTCAACAGCTTGTAGTCCGGGTCACCGTAGCATTGGTAAGCACCCCAGGTGTTGCAGTTCGGGTATTGCTTCCAGGTTTCCAGCCGCGCCATCAGCAAGGCATTGCCAAAGGTGTAGCCTTGCAGCAGCGCGTTGTAGCACTGTTCGGCGAACACCTTGGCCGCATTGTCGTTGATCGCCCAGCCCGCCGCGATGACCGCCCGCACGCCCATGCGGATCAATTCCTGCGCCAAGCTGGCCGCCAGTTTGCTGCGGTCGGCAGTGACAGCGGTCTGGATGTCGGCCTCCATGAAATCCATCTGCGCCAGATGGCAACAATTGATGAACGCCAGTTCCGGCACCTTGCGCATCTGGCCAATTTCCACTGGCGTGAGGAAAATGCCGTCACCCAGCACCATGCCGCTGACTTCCAGCGCCGCATTGTCCTTGTCTGGCTTGTAACGGTACACCCCATGCCCGGCCAGATGCAGGACGCGGTAATCATTGGTGTTCAGGGCTTTGAGGATGGACTGCGAATCCGAGCCGATTTCGCGCGTCACTTTGGAAAAACCGCCCGCCTCCAGCAGCTTGGCGACGGTTTCGGCCTCCTGCCGCGCAGCGGGCAACGGCACGAATTCGCCCCCGACCGGCGGATCGCCGACCACCAGCGCGGAACGCTCCAGCGGGCTGACCACCCGCTGGCGGTACTGCCCGACCTGCAACTGGCGCACCATGCCGAAGCGCACCGCCAGCGGCTGCGATTCATGGTCAAGGCGGTTGTACAGCAACTCCCACGGGTAGGCGGACGACGCCGCGTCCAGCACCATCACCAAGTTTTCGGCGTTCGGTGCCTGCTCCTTCATGGCGGCGGGCAACAGCAGCTCGAACAGGATTTTGCCGGTGTCCGGGTCATCCGCGCTGGTGGTGATGGCCTTGTCGATGAACTGGTCGACCAGTTTGCGCTGGGTGGCCTGCAACACCAGCTCTGCGCGCGCCTTGTCGGTCAGGGTGGTGTATTTCAGGCCGCTGTCGCTGGCTTCCACCTGGATGCGCCGCCACCAGCCCGGCGGGTCGTTGTACATCACCCGGCGACGCTTGCCCGGCAGGCTCTGCATCAGGCTCTTGACGGTGAAATCGCTGCGGAATTCGGGCAACTGCACAAAATCCTGCACCAGCCGCGCCGCCTCCACCGCCCGGTCTTCGTACAACTCGATGAACTCCACCACCTGCAAGCGCAGGCGCACGCCCTGTTCGCTCTTGTCCAGCGCCTGGTTGGACTGGACGATGGCGCGCAAAATGGCGGTGATGGAATCCGCCAGCGTCACGCTGCCGCCGCCGACCGTGCCAATCAGCAAGGTGGCGACGTGCACCGGGAAACAGTCCCCGATCATCTGCGCATCGTCGGGTGGGTTGCGCTCCAACTCCTCACGGATTTTCAGGGAATAATCCATCATCGCGCGGATGAAGCTGGCGGTCAGCACCCCGCTGGTCAGCTTGCCGACTTCCCCCAGCCCAACGATCACCGCGCCGCCCGGTTTCCGGCCAGGGTTCAGGAACACATGCGAAGTGCCCGGCAGGCCCGGATACAGCCCCATGCGCTGCAATTCGCTCATGCGCTTGCCCAGCCGCTTGTCCAGCAACGCTTCGGCGCTAAGGATGGAGTCGCCCTCGTAATGCCCGACCACCACCGGATGGCTGACCTGCTCCAGATTGCCATGCACCACCCGCACTTCCACCTGCGGGCGCACCTCTTCCTGCGTCAGGTTGGTATGGTAGCCGAGCGCGGCGGCCAACAGTTCCGGCTCGTCCGGGTACAGTTCGGTGCGGATCACCGGCAGCCACTGGTCCGCCGACTGGCCGATCTGCGGCGGCTGTTGCTCCAACTGGCGGGAAACGCCGTCATCCAGCAGGTATTGCAGGGTCTGGAAATATTCGCTGTGGCTGGCCATGCGCCCGTGCTCCACCGGCATGAACCAGGTCGGCAGTTTCGCCCCTGTGTCCAGCGCCGACCACAAGGCGACGCCATCGCCCGCGCCGCTGGCATGGAAACGCCATTCCCCCTGCTGCTCCAGCAGGTCGGCGGGCGTCAGCGCGGCCTTGCCGTAAAGGTAGATCAGGCGTTGCGCATCCAGCTCCACCTGCTGCAACTGCTGGCGCACCCGCAAAGCGTCCGCCAGCAGGGCGCGCGCAGGCCAGGCGTAGAAAGCGTCGCCCAGCACCGCCTGCCAGCGCTCCTCATACAGCCAGGCGGCAGGCAGCAATTCCAGCACGCCGGGGTAACGCGCGAACTGGTCTGCCAGCCGTTTGCCTTCATCCTCATCCATGCGGCCATCCAGCATGTTCAGCAGGCTCAACAAGCGGTGCCGCCCGTACAGGAGCTGCACGGCGGCGTAAGTCCCTTTCAACGGCGTACCCAGCAGGACGATGCGGCAGTCAGCCTCTTCACGCAGGCGCTTCCAGACTCCCGGCGTTTCGCTCATCATCGCAATCGCGGCCAGCCCGCCGCTGGAATGCGCCAGTATCCGCAATACCAGCTGTTTCCCGGCATTTTTGGCGGCGTCCAGTTCGCGCTCCAATGCTTCGCCCAGACGGCGGCCTGCATCCGTGAACGAACGCCGCCAGTCATAGGCGAACGCCGTCACATTGTGGTTGTCGTCCAGCATGTCCAGGAGCGGGCCGTAAGGCGCAGCCAGCACGCCCTCCGGCTTGACGCCCGCGCTGTCGATCGACAGACGGGTGAAGTCACCCCAACTCAGCGCCGAAAAATCCAGCCATACCGGCGAGCCATTCACCAGCAGTTTCGAACCCATGAAGCCGGGCAGGAAATAGATTGTGCTGGCCTTTTCCTTCGCCTGCCCACGGCTGGAAGGCCGCGCGCTGGCGGTTGGCGGCACCTGCGTCCCGATAGGCAGCGGCAGCAGGCGCAGGTCGGTGTCCGGATGCTGCAAGGCGTTGAGCAGGCGTTCGCGGATTTCAGTCTTGCGGAAATAACCGAAATGGCTGCTGTCATCGCCCTGATCCAGATAAAAGCGCATCCCCTGCAAGCGCTGCGCGCCGCCGTACATCCCGGCGGTGTTGACCACAAAGTCGTTGTCCTCGCCGAAGAAGCGCTGCGTCGCCCATTCCTTGAAACTGCCCAACAGGGTGGAAGCCTGCATATCCCCGGCGATGATGGTGATGTCGGAATCCAGTTGCACATTCGGGCGGTTCAGCAGCCGGATCAGCGGGGAACTCGGCATCATCGCCTCAATCCCCGGCAACTCCTGCGGGTCGGTGCGTTTGCGGGCCAGCGCCATCAGCACCAGGCGCACGAATTCCGCCAGCGCCTGGAAACGCGGCGCGGGAATGAAACTGAGCACATTGAACACCAGCGACAGGTTGTCTTCCAGCCGCTCCGACGCCAGCACGGTGCCGCGCCCGGGGCAGGCCACACGCGCGAAACGCTCCACCCGGATCTGCTTGTCGCGGAACAGGTTTTCCATTTCCTGCAAGCCGTCCAGGTCGGATTTGCGGGTGGTGGCGTCAAACGCGGCCAGTTCATCGCTAGCGAAAATGTCATCGCTATCCAGGAACTTGTCGCCGGAAGCGCGGGTGCGGCGTTTCAGCGCGCCCTGGCACAGCAGTTCGCCAACCAGCCCCCCGCGCGAATGGCTGACAATATGCAAGCGGGTATGCGGTGGCAGCAGGCGCAACACTTGCAGGGCGTTTTGCACCGGGCTGACGGTCAGGGTGTGGTGCTCCAGCGCGAACACCTGCTGGTCGTAGGGCGCGAACAGGCGTTGCAGCCAGGCGGGCGCGTTGTAGCCCTGGCGTGACTCCCACAGGTCGCCGAAACTGCCGTCAGTGCTGGAAAAGGTGCCATGCAGGAACAGCAGCACCGGCTTGCCCGTGTCAATGTCGCCCGCCTCCTTGACCGGCAGCAGCTCCAGCAGGTCGGGGTTGGCGCAGCGGAACACGCCGGGTGCCGCAATCTTGCGGGTTTCCAGCTTCCCGACCAGCACGCTGGCGATGGCGTCGCTAAGGTCGCCCACCGGGTCGATTTTCAATATACGCAGGAATTTCAGCACCAGCCCGACCGCGCCGCGTTTGGCGCTGACATCGAAACTGGCGGGTGTGATCAGGAAATCGGCGGAAGCGGCGGCGTCACGGGAGGCCTGCTGGCCTGCCTGCGCGCGCAGGTCGCCCGCCCGCGCCCAGCGTTTGTAGCCGCCTTCGAATTCAAGCTCCACCAGCGCGTCATCGGCCACATCCGGCAATTCGACCGCCGCGCCGCCGCTGCGCACTGCGTCCACCGCCACTTCCCGCTGGCAGGTCACGGTCAGGATGTCGGCGTAATCTTTGCTGGTTTGCAGCGGAATGTCTTGCCCGGTCAACTTTCCGCTAATCTTGATGGATGCCATGCTTCCCCCGCCTCCTTTTTTAGCCTGATTAATGTTTAGTACAAGAACGGGGTTTGGGCAATGGTTACGGGTTGATAAGCCAGCCCCCGGGCTTGCTTGCCTTCTAACCAAAGCAAAGCCACGCCCAACTAAAGTGTGAAGAAGTGTCACGCGCGGCCACCCCGCAAGCTGTATTTGTTAAAATACTCCAATAGACATAACTTCTGGCAGGAGGAAATCGATGCCGGTGATGTTTTTGGCAGCAGGTGCAGTGGCTGCGGGATGGGGCATGGTCAAGGTTCTTGCAAAGAAAAAAAAGGCTGATCACCCCAAACGTCTTCCAACGTCGGCAAGCGCGGTGCCTGCCTCCGTCGTGGACGTCAAACAGGATGATGCGGCGTCCCAGGCCATTGACCGGGGAATCAAACAAAATCTGGCGCTGTCCGCCGGTTCCCTGGCGTTGATTTCCGGCAGTACGGTAGCACCTGTCCTGCTGGTGCCTGGCGTCGGGTTGTTGACGGTTTCCCTGGCGCGCACCCTGTACAAGGTCTGGCGGCAATTCAGCGACGAACGCAAGGTTGGCGTGACGCTGCTGGACGGGGTCGCTTTCCTGATGCCGATGTTGCTGCACATGTGGGCAATGGCGGCGCTGACCGGCTCGTTCATTTCCGGGGCTGGCTGGATGGCACGGCGTACCGAACGGCGCTCGCGCGAAGATTTGGCCTTGCTGTTCAGCCAGCAGATCCGCACTGCCTGGGTGGAACACGACGGTGTGATGCTGGAAGTCGCCTGTGCCGACCTGCAGGCTGGTGACCGAGTGATCGTCGATGCAGGCATGGTCATTCCGGTCGATGGGTTGGTGGTCGGTGGCGTTGGGCGGGTTGACCAACAGGCACTGACCGGCGAATCGCAGCCGATTGACAAGGCCGCAGGCGACGCCGTGTTCGCCGCCACCCTGTTGCTGGATGGGAAATTGGTCATTGAACTGCAAAAGGCCGGTTCCCAAAGCATGGCGGCGGAACTGGCCGAATTGCTGGAAGAGGTCGAGCAGAGCCGCCAGGACAGCCAGACCCGCGCTCAGGAGGTCATCGACAAATGGGTGCCCACCACACTGGGAGCCTTCATATTGGCGTTGACAACCAACGGCGTGAATGGCGCACTGGCCATTGTCTATTCCAGTATCGGCTACCCTTTACGTTACGCGGGGCCCACCAGCCTATTGAATTACATGCATATCGCCTCACGTAGCGGTGTGCTGATCCGGGATGGCCGGGCGTTGGAGAAGCTGGCCAAGGTTGACTTGGTGGTGTTCGACAAAACCGGCACCTTGACCAGCGCCGTGCCGACCGTGCACCGTGTGACGGCGATCGGCAGTTTCGACGCCCTCGCGGTGTTGCGGCTGGCGGCCACCGCCGAACGCCAGCAATCACATCCGCTGGCTTACGCCATTTTGCAGGCGGCGGAAGCTTCCGGCATCAACGCCGCCACCTTGGATGCGATGAAGGTGCGCCCCGGGTTCGGCCTGCATGTCAGGATTGATGGCCGGGACGTGCTGGTCGGCAGCGAACGCCTGCTGACATCCGAAGGCGTCAGCATTGGGGCGTATACGCAGGACGCCGCGCCGGAAGACATTGTGGTGTACGTGGCGGTGGATGGTGAACTGGCCGGTTTCATTGAGCTTGCCCCCTCCATCCGGCCGGAAGCCGCAGCCGTGGTCAAGGCGTTGCAGGCGACTGGCGTGGAAGTGGTGGTGCTGTCCGGCGACCGCGAAGCGCCTACCCGGGAGTTGGCGGAAACCCTGCAACTGGATGGCTATTTCGCTGAAGTCCTGCCGCAGGAAAAGGCGCATTTCATCGAACGCCTGCAAACGTCCGGCCGCAGCGTCTGTTTTATCGGCGACGGCATCAACGACGCAGTGGCGCTGCGCACCGCCGATGTCGCCGTTTCCCTGAAAGGCGCAACCAGCATCGCCGAAAGCGCGGCTTCCATCCTGCTGCTGGACGGCGGCCTGGGCAATTTGCCCGGCCTGTTCCGTCTGGCACAGAGCAACGAGCGCACCACCAAACGTTCCACCACCATTACGACGGTAGCCGGAGTCGGCTCGATGGCGGGCGTATTCCTGCTTGGTATGGGCGCAGGCCCGGCGATGGCCCTGAATGTGTTGGTCATTGGCGGCTGCATGCTGAACGCCACCTCACCATTGTTGAAAAAATTTACTGCGCAGTGGCAGGCCCTGCCACCACCGGGCAAGGATGATGTGCGGCTTGGGAAACAACCGCCTGTCCTGCGGCATTATCCCCGTCGCCAGGCGCAGGCATTAATCTGTTCGCAACAACCTGAAGTGTTGTTCAAGGAGTGCGCCTGATGACTGAGTGGAAAACTGTGGGTTGTGATGTTGACGGCGGCCCTGCCCACCGTGCCGCCATTGGCCTGATTGCCCTGGCCAGCGACACGGTTTCCGAACCGGAGGCGCGCGCTTTCCTGCCTACCGATGGCGTTGGCCTGTATGTCAGCCGGGTTCCCATGTCGGATGTGGCCACCGTCGAATCGTTGGGGCAAATGCAGGACAACCTGCAAAACGCCGCCGCCCTGTTGGTGCCAGATGACCACCTGGATGTGGTGGCTTATGGCTGCACCGCCGGGGCGACCCTGATCGGTTCGGACGCCATCGCCCGCATGGTCAACGCCACCCGCCGCACACCTGTCGCCTATACCGACCCAATCCTGGCGGGCGTGGCCGCCTTGCAGGCGCTGGATTGCCGCCGGATTGCGCTGCTGACGCCTTATGCAGATACGGTGGGCGATGTCGTCGCCAACCATTTCACCGCCAATGGCTTCGACATTGTCGCCAAAGCCAGTTTCAAAAAACTGGGTGACCCTGATATTGCGCGTATATCCCCGCTATCGATTTACCGTGAAGCTGTCGCTTTGGGCAGCGATGAACGGGTGGATGGCGTCTTTATTTCCTGCACGGCCTTGCGTGTTTCCGGGGTGATTGAAGCCATTGAGCGTGATCTCGGCAAACCAGTCGCCAGCAGCAATCAGGCTTTGGCATGGCAGTGTCTGCGGCTTGCCGGATACCACGATGCCCTGAATGGCAGAGGACGTCTATTCAGGCTCTGAATCTACCAGAGCCTGAATGTCGGTATTTTATTGTTCTTTGAGAGGTTCAAACCATGACCAACCTTATCCAGCCCGTGCGCGAATCCTACGCCCACAACAGCCGTTTGTATGACTACATGGCGAAGCAGGCCGATCTGAAGCAAATTGTTGAGTTCCTGACCTGGGATGCGGAACAACCGGCTTTCTATGTCTACCTGCGTCATTGGCTAGACAAGACGCCAGCCGAGATTCGCCCGGCCTTGCAGGAGCACATCGACGAGGAAGAAGGCGAAGACCATTCCGGTATGTTCAAGCGCATGTTCACTGGCTTGCAGGAACTGGCCGGAAACCCACAGGTGGAAATGGATCAGCAGGTGTTGGAGCGCCTGAACTACGTGTTTTCCGCCCAATGCGCGCAGGAGCAGAACCTTGGTTTCTTCCTCGGCGGTTTCCTTGCCACTGAATTCATGTCGCAAAAACGCTGCCAGCAATTGTGGGATGGCCTGCGCCGTTTGCAGGCGGAATTCGACCAGGAATACCTGGCGCTGCATGCCGAAGCCGACGCCCATCACTGGATTGAGGTGGATGAGAAACTGATTGAACCGGCGCTGGCCAAGGGGTTCGCCAGCATCGACACCATTCAGGTCGGCATCAACCATCGCCTGCAATCCTCCGCCAACTTCCTGAAATATTATGAAACCAAGCATTTATTCTGAGTTTGTGGCGCAAGCCGTCCAGCAGTTGCGGACGGTGTTTGGCGGTGAGTTATTAAGCGTTGTGCAGCTCGGCAGTCTGGCGCATGGCGGTTTCAGCGCCCGCTTCAGCGACATTGACTTGGCGGTGATCCTGTCAGCGCCGGTTGCGGGCAGCGTGGTAGGAACCGCCCAACAGCAGCTTGCCGCGCTGGAGCCGATGGAGCTGGCCAAACGGGTGTCGCTGTTTTGGACGGTGCCAGATTTTTCCTGGGGCCGGATGCGCCCGGTGGATCAGGTGGATCTGCACGACAACGGGCAGGTGCTGTGGGGACAGGCGCTGGACGGGCTGGCACCGCGCCCGTCACTGGCGGAAGTGCGCGCTGACATGCAGCTGCATTCCCTGCCTTACTGGGCGGACAAGACCCGTTTGTTTGCTGCGCGCTTGCCCGCCAATGACAGTGAGTTCAAGGAATATGTGCGCTGCCTGCTCTACCCGGCACGCCTGATCTTTACTTGGCAGACTGGCAAGCTGGGCGGCAATGATGAGGCTGTCGCCTACCTGGAACAGCTGGCCCCGCCGGGGGTGTGGCTGGACATGGCGCAAGCGGCGCTGGGCTGCCGTCATGGCGCGCTGGCTGACAGTGAACTGTTTGTTTTCCGGCAGGCGCTGGTTCCTCAGCAGCTTGCCACCCTGCAATCCCTGGGGCTGACGATGGTCGAATCCGCCCCTACCACGGAGAATGTTTCATGAAAGTACGTTATGTCCACACCAATATCGTCACCAAAGACTGGCAGCGACTGGCGGCTTTTTATCAGCAGGCGCTGGATTGCGAACGCCTGGAACCCGGCCTCGACATTGGCGGCAAATGGCTGGCGGATGGCACTGGCGTACCGGACGCCAAACTGACCGGCATCCACCTGCGCCTGCCGGGATATGGCACAACTGGCCCGACCCTCGAACTGTTTGAATACGTGGAACAGCCTGCCCGCCCCGAACCACCAGCCGCCAACCGCCCCGGCTATGGGCACATGGCGTTTGAGGTTTCCGACGTGGAAGCGGTGCGCAGCCGCATCCTCGAACATGGTGGGCAGGATTTGGGTGTGCCGGTGGCCCATCCGCTGCCCGGGCACGGCACCATCACCTTCACCTATATGACCGACCCGGAAGGCAATATCCTCGAATTGCAAAGCTGGGACGGCGTATCACGTTACGGCGCACTGGATTCCTGAGCCACAGTCAAATCCAAGGAGAGAGGCAATGCTTTATCAGAACATCACCGAAGTCGTCGGCAATACACCCCTGGTCAAATTGCAAAACATAGGCCGTGAATTCGCCTGCAACCTGTACGCAAAATGCGAATTCCTCAACCCTGGCGGTTCGGTCAAGGACAGGATCGCGGTGCGCATGATTGAAGAGGCGGAAAAGGCGGGGCGCATCAAGCCCGGCAACACCCTGATCGAACCGACGTCTGGCAATACCGGCATTGGCCTGGCCATTGCAGGTGCAGTCAAAGGTTACAAGGTGCTGATCACCATGCCGGAAAAAATGAGCCGCGAGAAACAGGTGGTGCTGGAACGTCTGGGGGCCGAAATCGTGCGCACCCCCACCGAGGCTGCCTGGGATTCGCCGGAAAGCCACATCGGTGTCGCCAAACGGCTGGAAAAGGAACTGCCCAACGCCCACATCCTCGACCAGTATTGCAACCCGCACAACCCGCTGGCGCATTATTACGGCACCGGCCAGGAAATCATTGACGACCTGGAGGGCAAGGTGGACATGGTGGTGCTGGGTGCAGGCACAGGCGGCACCATCACCGGCGTGGCCCGCCGCCTCAAGGAGCACAACCCGAAATGCATAATTGTCGGCGCAGACCCGGTCGGCTCCATCCTCGCCAATGAAGAAGATGAAGTCGGCACCTACAAGGTGGAAGGCATCGGCTACGATTTCATCCCCAATGTGCTCGACCGTTCGCTGATTGACGTGTGGGTAAAGACCGAAGACCAGCCTGCGTTTGCACTGGCGCGGCGCCTGATTGCCGAGGAAGGCTTGCTGTGTGGCGGTTCATCGGGGTCGGCCATGTATGCGGTGTTCGACCAGGCCAAACAGTTGCCCGCCGGGGCAAACTGCGTTGTGATCCTGCCGGATGGGTTGCGCAACTACATGACCAAATTCCTGGATGATGGCTGGATGAAGGAACACCAGTTCATGTAAACAAGCGTTGCATCGCCCAAACTTTTGGGTCTGCAACTTCCCGGCAAGCAGGCTGCTATTGGCTGCAAGCACCTTTCCTTTCTGCCGGGTCAATTGGACTCAAGGAACGCATTCAAACCTTTACCGACCAACCCCGATGCAAAGTCAGAAATATGGTCGGTGTAGGCATATAAAAACCTGCCATATTTCCTGTGTGTGCATATCCCATTGTTGACATCACACAGGTAATCCGTCGTATCAAATAACGTGACCGTATCAGGAAAACGGGATTTCACTGCATTCAACAACGCACGGTAAGAGGATGACAGTTCCAAGTGCCTCTTTAAAGGCAGGACACATTCCGGCAATTCCCTAACCAGCAGGTCATTGACAATACCGAAAGTTGTCCTGCGGTTAAGGCAATCTTCCGGATGTGGCAGCGTGGGATTGTCCACCACCAATATGACTTTCTTCCCTGCCTGTGCGAAGACTTTAACGGTGTTTTCAAGCCCATTGAGCGCTATGGCGTAATTTTTACTGGATGGCAAGTCTTCAATATCCTTGTCATTGGCCAGCGCGAATAACGCCCTGGCCGCTGTCACCAGCGCGACCTTTTCAACATCCTTGTTATTGGCAATGGCGGTTATCGCCGGAACACTAAACTTTTGGTAAACCTTGTAAATATCCGCGTCTGAAATCACAGGGACAGGGGCACCTTCCGGCCCCGCGCCGCCAATAAACAGCCAGCGGCCTTTTTCATTCGATGTCCTGACCAATCCGGGAAACAATGCAGCCGCTTTACTGTCGCCCAAGAGCGCAAACCGTGGAGGTTCCCGGCTGTCGGTGACACAATTGCCGACATGCGCATTTAAAAACGCATCATTGCTTCCACAGCCATGAACCATGAAAGTGCCAGCACCGCCATCCTCACCCGACTTTATTGAGGCATTGATTTTTACGAGGTTCCTGAAGGCAAGCCCGTCCCGCGCGTAAGTATTGTAACCTGCATAACCAACCACCAGCATCAACAACACCAGACCGGCAACCTTCACGTTGCCATGCCCGCCAAAGCGGATGCGCTTTTCAAGGAACTGATAGGTCAGCCAAGCAAGCGCCACCGACAGCGCCACCGCAGCGGCGCGAATGCCCCTGCCAGGCACCTCGCTGGCGACAATCCGTGCAAACGACAGTGTTGGCCAGTGCCACAAATACAATGGGAAACTGATCAGCCCAAACCAGACAACCACTTTATTAGCGAGAATGGTGCGGTTTACCCAGGCTTCAGGGCCTGCTGCAATGACCAAAACGCTGCCTAATACTGGTGCCAACGCCCATATGCCCGGAAAACCCAAGCCCTTATGGATATGCCAAAATCCGTAAAGCAGCAGGCATAAACCTGATAAGGCAAATAGGTTAGCCAACGTGTCGCCACCCGCATCCTGCCTATTTCTGTAAATGACCGCTGCGAACCAAGCATTGGCCTTTTGTTTTACCCGCGCATAAGCTTCCCTGTTATGCAGCATCCCCCATGCCAATAAACTTCCGCCCAACAATTCCCAAAAACGGGTTTGCGGCGAATAGAAGGCCGCCGTTATATCTTGTTTGACTTCCCGCAGATTCAAATAAAAAGAAACGGCGGCAACCAATAATGTCACGGCCAACAAACCCAGCTTGCGTTTCCATGCCAGCCAGAGCAGCAAAGGCCAAACCAAGTAGAATTGCTCCTCGATGCCCAAGCTCCACAAATGCAGCAATGGTTTTGTTTCTGCTGAATTATCAAAATAACTGACTTCTTGCCATAGCACAAAGTTAGACACAAAACCTGCGCCCGCCGCAATATGCTTGCCTAATTGCTTATATTCATCCGCGAATAAAGCCCCCCAACCAAAACTATAGGTGGCAGCCAAAACCAATATCAGCGCCGGGAAAATGCGCTTGATCCGCCGCGCATAAAACGCGGTAAAGCTGAATGAACCTTTCTCCAGGTTTTCAAAGATGATGGTTGAAATCAGAAAGCCGGAAATGACAAAGAAAACATCAACACCGATGAAGCCTCCCCGCATCCAGTTGGGAAACGCGTGGAAGGCCACTACGGAAAGCACCGCAATGGCCCTCAAACCATCAATATCAGGACGATATTTTGGATGTGACAAAGGGGTGTGATTGGCCATCACTGCCTAATCCACAAACCCTCATTCCCACTCAATTGTGGCGGGCGGCTTCCCGGAAATGTCGTAAACAACCCGTGAAATGCCCTTGATCTCATTGATGACCCGGCGGGAAACCAGATCCAGGAAGTCATACGGCAGATGCGCCCAGCGCGCGGTCATGAAATCGATGGTTTCCACCGCCCGCAACGCCACCACATAATCGTAGCGGCGGCCATCGCCGGTGACGCCTACAGATTTCACTGGCAGGAACACGGCAAACGCCTGCGAAGTCTTGTCGTACAAGCCATGTCGGCGCAATTCCTCGATGAAAATATGATCCGCCAGCCGCAGCAGGTCGGCATATTCCTTTTTCACTTCGCCCAGGATGCGCACACCAAGCCCAGGGCCTGGGAACGGGTGCCGGTAAACCATCTCCGGCGGCAAGCCAAGCTCCACACCCATTACGCGCACTTCGTCCTTGAACAGTTCGCGTAACGGCTCAATCAGCCCCAGCTTCATGTTCTCAGGCAAACCGCCGACGTTATGGTGCGACTTGATCAAATGCGCCTTGCCAGTCTTGGCGCCAGCGGATTCGATCACATCCGGGTAAATGGTGCCTTGCGCCAGCCATTTGGCGGCGGTGAGCTTGGCAGACTCTTCATCAAAGATGTCAATGAACAGGCCGCCGATGATCTTGCGCTTTTTCTCCGGGTCAGTGACGCCCGCCAGTGCGGCGAGGAAACGCTCCTCCGCATCCACACGGATGACGCGCACGCCCATATGCTCGGCGAACATCGCCATCACTTGGTCGCCTTCACGGTAGCGCAACAGGCCGGTGTCGACGAACACGCAGGTCAGTTGCTCGCCAATGGCCTTGTGCAGCAGCGCCGCCACCACGGAAGAGTCCACGCCACCGGACAAGCCGAGGATGACTTCATCGTCACCGACTTTTTCCCGCACGCTGCGGATGCTGTCCTCGATAATGTTGGCGGTTGTCCACAAGCCGCCGCAACCGCAGATGTCGCGCACGAAACGTTGCAGGATGCGCTTGCCTTGCTTGGTATGGGTCACTTCCGGGTGAAATTGCAATGCATAGAAGCGGCGGGTTTCATCCGCCATCCCGGCGATCGGTGCGGAATCGGTGCTGGCCATCAGGGCAAAGCCTGCTGGCATGGCCGTGACCTTGTCGCCGTGCGACATCCACACATCCAGCAGCCCGAAGCCTTCCGGCGACACATGGTCTTCGATTTCCTTCAGCAAGGCGGTGTGGCCACGGGCGCGGACTTGCGCATAGCCGAACTCGCTGTGGCTGGAGGATTCCACTTCCCCGCCCAGTTGCACCGCCATGGTCTGCATGCCGTAGCAAATGCCCAGCAATGGCAGCCCCAGGGCAAACACGGATTCCGGCGCGCGTGGCGGGTCAACATCGGTCACCGACTCAGGCCCGCCGGACAGGATAATGCCTTTGGCACCAAACGCGGCAATGGCGTCCGCCTCCACATCCCACGGATAAATTTCGCAGTACACACCGACTTCGCGCACCCGGCGGGCGATCAATTGGGTGTACTGGGAGCCGAAATCGAGGATCAGGATACGGTCAGCATGGATATTCTGGGTCATTCCGTTACACCCGGTAGTTAGGTGATTCTTTGGTGATGGTCACGTCATGCACATGGGATTCGCGCATACCGGCGCTGGAGATGCGCACGAATTGCGGTTTGGTGCGCATTTCGTTCAAGTCCTTGCAGCCGACATAACCCATGCTGGAACGCAGGCCGCCCATCATCTGATGGATGATCGGCGCCAGTGGCCCTTTGTATGGCACGCGGCCTTCAATGCCTTCCGGCACCAGCTTGTCGGCGGCGTTTTCAGAGCCATCCTGGAAATAGCGGTCGCTGGAGCCTTTCGCCATCGCCCCGAGAGAACCCATGCCGCGATAGGACTTGTAGGAACGCCCCTGGAACAGCTCCACTTCCCCCGGCGCCTCTTCCGTACCAGCGAACATGCCGCCCAGCATCACGGAATGCGCGCCTGCCGCAATCGCCTTGGCGATGTCGCCGGAATAACGGATGCCGCCATCGGCAATCAGCGGCACACCCATGCCTTCCAACGCTTTCGCCACATTCATGACGGCGGAAACCTGCGGGACGCCGACCCCGGCCACAATCCGGGTGGTGCAGATGGAGCCAGGGCCGATGCCGACCTTGACAGCGTCCGCGCCCGCCTTGACCAAATCCAGCGCCGCTTCACCCGTGGCGATATTGCCGCCGATCACCTGCACCTGCGGGAAGTTGTCCTTGACCCACTTGACGCGGTCCAGCACGCCTTGCGAATGGCCATGCGCCGTATCGACCACAATCACGTCCACCCCGGCTTCCACCAGCGCGCCGACCCGCTCTTCGGTGCCGTAGCCGACCCCGACCGCCGCGCCAACGCGCAACCGGCCATGCTCATCCTTACAGGCACTGGGGAAATCGGTGGATTTTTGGATGTCCTTGACCGTAATCAGGCCGCGCAACTGGAACTTGTTGTTGATGACCAATATTTTTTCAATGCGGTGCTTGTGCAGCAGCGAAAGGATTTCCGCCTTCTCGGCACCCTCCTCCACCGTCACCAGCCGCTCTTTGGGCGTCATGACGGCGCTGACCGGCTCATCCATCCGGGTTTCAAAGCGCAGGTCGCGGCCTGTCACAATGCCCACCAGGCTTTCACCGTCCACCACCGGCACGCCGGAAATATTGTTGGCGCGGGTCAGGGCCAGCACTTCGCGCACGGTGGTCGTCGGCGTCACCGTAAACGGGTCCTTGATGATGCCGCTCTCGTATTTTTTCACCATCCGCACCTGATCGGCCTGCGCCTGGATGCTCATGTTCTTGTGGATGACGCCCATACCGCCTTCCTGCGCCAACGCAATCGCCAAACGGGCTTCCGTCACCGTGTCCATGGCCGCCGACAACAGCGGAATGTTCAGGCTGATTTCACGGGTCAGGCGGGTCTGCAGATTGGCATCGGCGGGCAAGACAATGGAATGCGCGGGTGCCAAAAGAACGTCATCAAAAGTAAGGGCTTCCTGGAGGATACGCATGGGGCTTATGTCCATCTGTGAGAAATAAGCGGTTCATTATAAGGTTTGACCTTAAGCCGGTAAACTGTTATCAATACGCCCCTGAGTAATTCAAAAATTTTGATTTAACTCATTGACATAAGTTCTAGGAGAGGAGGAAATCACTGATGAAATTGAAAGCGTTGTTCATTGCACTGACATTATCTGTCGCCACTTCCGCGTTTGCTGCCAACGATAAAAAAGCTGATGAAGCGAAACCAGCCGAAGCAAAAGCAACCGACGGCAAATCCGCCGAGGCCAAAAAAGACGAAGATAAAATCGCCCTTAAAGATAGCGTTTCCGCTGAAATCAAATCTGCCTACGAAGCTGCCGACAAAGAAAATTCGGCCAGCAAGAAAGCGGGTTTCGAATGGTTCATGGACGACAAAAACATGTCCCAGATTTTGGAAGATGGCGTCAAGGCCGCCAATGACGGCAAAGATGAAGACGCCATGAAAATCTTCAAGAAGGTTGAGGCGGCTGGCAAAGCCGGGCAGGAACAGGCGAAAACAGCCAAAACCGCCGCCCCGCACTTCTAAGCCTCCGCTGCATTTCAGGAAGCCGGGCAATGTCCCGGCTTTTTTGTTATGTTTCCCCCATGCAAGCAGAACGGACCATCCTCAGCATTTCCCAACTCAACCACGAAGTCGGCCAGCTTCTGGCGCAGGGCGTCCCCCCTCTGTGGGTGGAGGGCGAAATTTCCAATTTTGTCCGCGCGGCTTCCGGCCATCTGTACTTCAGCCTGAAAGACGCGGGCGCGCAGGTGCGTTGCGCCATGTTCCGCAACCGTGCCCAGTACCTGAAAACCAACCCACGCAATGGCCTGAAAGTGCTGGCGCGCGGCAAGGCAGGCCTGTACGAACCACGCGGCGAATACCAATTCATCCTCGAACATCTGGAAGACGCGGGCGAAGGCGCATTGCAGCGCCAGTTCGAGGAACTCAAACGCAAGTTGCAGGCGCAAGGGCTGTTCGACCCAGAGCATAAACGCGCATTGCCCGCTTTTCCGCGCTGCATTGGGGTGGTCACCTCCCCGACCGGGGCGGCCATCCGCGACATCCTGAATGTACTGAAACGGCGCTGCCCACAGGTTCCCGTGCTGGTGTACCCGGTGTTGGTGCAGGGGGAAGGTTCGAAGGAACAGATCATCAACGCCATCCGCCAAGCGGATGACGGGCAACGTTGCGACGTGCTGATACTGGCACGCGGTGGCGGCTCCATCGAAGATTTGTGGTCGTTCAACGAGGAAACCGTCGCGCAGGCCATTTATGCCTGCCAGACGCCAATAATCTGCGGCGTGGGGCATGAAATCGACTTTACCATCGCCGATTTCGTCGCTGATGTCCGCGCGCCGACCCCATCCGCCGCCGCCGAACTGGTCAGCCCGGACATGCCAGCCCTGCAAGCCCATGTGCAGCGCTTGTTCCAGCAATTGCAACGCAACCAGTCGCGCCGCCTACGGCAGGCTGAAGACGCTTACCGCCGCCTGCGGCAACGGCTGGGGAACCAGCGCCCCACCCAGCGCCTGCAACAGAAAACCCAGCGCCTGGACGAACTGGACATGCGCCTGCGCACCGCCCATACCCGCAGCCTGCAACAACAACGGGAACGGCTGGCAAGCCTGCATTCCCGCCTACACCGCCAGTCCCCGCTCCGGCGGATACGCCAGCAGCAGGAACAGCTCGTCCGCCTCCGCCAAGGCCTGACGTTGCGCATCCGGCAACAGCTGGACAATGCCCGCCACCGTTTGCACATGCAGGCTGGGCAATTGCAGGCATTCAGCCCGCTGGCGACATTGGGGCGCGGTTACGGCATTGTGCGCGACGCGCAAACCCACCAAATTGTACGCAGCGCCTCCACCCTCCGCCTGGGGCAAACCGTCAGCATCGAATTGCAGGAGGGTGGCTTCGACAGCGTGGTCGCCAACATCAGGTAAGCTGTTCCCAATCCGCGTGCTGGCGTCGCCAGAATTGCCAGGATGGCGCAGGCTGGCAATGAAAAATACGCCCGTCACACGCGCTCAGGCTGACGCTGAACCGGCCGCCCCTCACGCCCGCCAGCGCTGGCGCGAACCAGTTTTCTTCCAGGGCATCCAACGCCTGCCGCCAAGACTGCAAGTCATCACCCGCAGCGGGAACCAGCAAATCCTCCAGCACAATCCGGCAACCAGCGGAACCCAGCGTGCAATCCGCCAACCGGCTGGCCGCTTGCAGGCGGCTGCGGGTCGCCGCCGCCAAGATCTGCGCTGTCATGGATTGGCCAACGACATCCCCTTGGCCAGCCGCTGGCGGTGAGGGCAAGGCGGCGGGATTGGCCGCGCCCCACAGCCAAAGGGCGTTCACCGCCGGGACACCACCAGAATGCAGCAGCATCTGGATTTCATTCAGCAGGCGATGCCAGTAGCGCTTGTCCCCTTGTGGCAGCAACGGAAAAATGCCCTGCCCCAGCGCCTGGGAAAGGGGCGTTGTGCGCAGCCCCGCCTCCCCTGCCCTATCACCCAGCAGATACCAGCGTTGCGGATGTTTTGCGGCCAACTTCAGGCCGTCATCTTCCAAGTGCGGGTTGAGCAGTGCCAACAGCGCTGCCATTTCCTGCCCGGTCAACTGCGGCAATTCCGGGCGCAACAACACCTGGTCAATGCCGCTTTGCAGCCACACCGGGTCGGCGCACAGCAGCGGCTGTTCCGGCGGTGCCCCGAAGTCCAGCCAATAGCGGTAATAGGCGAAGGGCGTTTCGCCATCAATGGGGAATCCGCTGTGCTGGAACAGGGTGTGTTCCAGCCCAATGACGGGCAGGGCCTCCATCCTTGCATTGGCGCACAGGCGCAACAAATGCTTCGCTTCGGGCTGGAAGGCAAAGTCCTTGCGCCACAACTTCAGCGACTGGAACAAGCCAGGAATGAAAAAACAAAGGTGGGGTTTGGCGGACATGTCACTCACCCGCGTTGGCCGCCAACCAGGAATGGACGCTTGCCTCCACCTGCGCAAATTCCGCTGACAGCGCCTGTTGCACTTCCCCAGCGTCCAGCCCGCTATCGCCATCCTTGATCTGGCGCAGCAACGCCTCCAGTTTGACGGAGCCGAACAGCCGCACCGAACTGATCGCTTTGTGGGCATGGCGCGCCGCCGTTTCCCAGTCCCCAGCTTGCAGCGCATCACGCAACTGCTGCTCTTTCCCGGCAATGTACGGCAAGGAAAACTCAACAATCTCAATGGCTTTTTCGCGGCCTAACCGCCCCGCAATTTCATCCAGCACGATAAACATCTGAGGCATCATCTGTTCCCCTGCCCTTAATGCCGCCGTTGGGACGCAGGAAGGCCGCTGCTTTCTTCGTCTGGAATATGCAGGTAATACCCCTTGCCCCTGATGGTGCGGATATAAACCGGTTTGGCGGGATTTTTTTCAATCTTATTCCTGATCCGGCTGATATGGGTATCAATTGAGCGGTTGAGCGGGTTGTAAGGTATCCCCATCAGCTGTTCTATCAGCTCTTCACGGCTTAACGGCAGGCCCGCGTTCAGGTAAAACATTTGCAGTAACCGGCATTCCAAGGCCGTCAACAAGGATTCGCGCCCATCCCCAGTAGTGACTGTCTGGTTGACTTTGTCCAGGGTCAAACACCCCATCTGGATCAGCTTGTCCCGCGAATTGTCGCTTGCAGGACTGAGCAGGTTCTTGATCCTCAGCAACAATTCCCGGTCATGGAACGGCTTGACCAGATAATCCTGGGCACCGCACTCAAGCCCTTGCAAGCGTTCATGCGGCTGCACTTTTGCCGACGTGATAATGACCGGAACAGTCGGATAGTAACTCACGAGCCATTTCAACCAATACATGCCATCCTTCCCAGGCAGCATGAGATCCAGGATGACCAGCCGGGGGGAATGGTGCTCCATCATCTTCGGAATCCCCTCGCCCTCCAACAGCGTAATGACGCTATACCCCTCCTGCTGCAAGCTTTCTTGCAGGAAACGGCATAACACCTCATCATCTTCGATCAGCAGCAACTGCTTTCCCACGGGTTCCCTCAACATAGTAAATTCCATTGTTCATATTGGTTCTGGTGGATAAAAAATAGTGTAGTCGATTGCCTACCTGTACGAAAAACAAGAGTTTTTATTGGGAAAGCTTATCCGGTCGCGGTTCTCCTGCTCCAATGGCGGACTGCCGCCTCCAAGTGCTCAACTTCAAAGGGTTTGGTTAGGTAATCATCCATTCCCGCCTGCAAGCAACGCTCCCTCTCGCCAGCGATGGCATGCGCGGTCAGGGCGATGACAGGCAACCCTTGAAGGTGCCGGTCAGCCCGGATCAGCCGGGTGGTAGCATAGCCATCCAAACCCGGCATGCCAACATCCATGAACACCAAGTCGAAGTGCCGCTCCCGCAGCAAGCGCAACGCCTGTTCACCGCTGTCAGCGACTTCCACCTTGACGCCCAGTGAGCGGATCAGCTCACCGCCAAAGAAACGGTTCATTTCATCATCATCCACCAGCAATGTGTACAGGCTGCTGCGCTGGGACGATGGTGGGGCGGCGGGCGTTTCAGCCGATACGCCTGGTGCATCCTGTAACGGGAACCCCAATGTAAAGTAAAAGCAGCTTCCCTGCCGGAAACGGCTTTCCACCTGCAATTCCCCCCCCATGCGCTGCACCAGCTTGTAGCTGATGGCCAAGCCCAGCCCAGAACCGCCATATTGCCGCGCAGTGCTGCTGTCAACCTGCGAAAAGGGCTGGAATAGTTTTTGCTGGTCTTTTGCACTGATGCCAATGCCCGTGTCACGGACTTCAAACAGCAGCCGCGCCTCTGTCTCGCTGACCTCCAGAGGGCTGACCGTCAAGCTGACGACGCCCGCGGGCGTAAACTTGATGGCGTTGTTGAGCAGGTTCAGCAGCACTTGCCGCAGGCGGGTAGGGTCGCCCGTCAAGCGTTTTTTCAAGAGATGGAACTGGTTGCTGATGTCCAGCTTCAACTGCTTGCCATGCGCCTGCCCCACCAGCAACTGCTCGGCTTGGTGCAGGACATCCGCCAGCCGGAAGGGGATGCTTTCCATCCGCAACAGGCTGCTGTCCAGCCGCGCCAGATCCAGGATGTCATTGATCAGGGCCAGCATGTGTTGCGCGGAGGTGTTCAGGCGGGTCACATATTCGCCCTGCGCTCCGGACAACTGCGTCAGTTTCAGCAAACGGCCAGCATTCACCACCGCACTCATCGGCGTGCGCAGTTCGTGGCTCATGGTGGTGAGGAATTCATCCTTGGCTTGGTTGGCGACTGCGATGCGCTCGGCTTGTTCGCTTTTTATCCGCACCTGTTCGGCCTGGGTCAGCGACAGCATCACCAACGCCACCAACAGGATGAAATACATGCTGTCCGTCAGCATCGGCACATCACCGATCAGCCCCGCCCCCCGCAACAAGGTTGGGATGAAGCCCAGCAACACCAGCAGCACGCCCGTCCGCAGCATGAAGGGAAAGCGGAATCCCTGCTGGTAGCGGATAATCACCGCCACTGCAAACAAAGGCATCGCCAGCAAAGCCAACACCCCGGTGAAGGCGGTGCCGTATCCCAGCCACCATTGCGTTGGGATCAGCAACAAGCTCACCCAGAACACCAGTCGGGACAAACGGTAAAAGCGCGGCAAATGGCGGCGTGTTTCCATCCAGTTATTGGACAGGCTGATGCCAGCGGCAATCGCTATCAGGCCAAAAGCGTCGCCGGGTGCCGCCAGATATTGGGGAACAAAGCCGAAGTAATGCCAAACGCCAGAATGGCTGCCCATTTCCAACACAAACCCGAGAATAAAAACCGACAGGGCCAGAAAACTCCGGTCACGCAAGTAAAAGAAATACAGCAGATTGTAGAACGCCAGTGTCAGCAAGCCACCGATGACAAAACTGTATATGGGATACGTGAGCATGACTTCGGCCAGCATCTGCCGGGGCGAATACAGGCTCGGTTTGATCACCAGCGGTGCCTGCCGGTCTTGCACCCGGAAATACAGCCGCGACTCGGTGTTCGAGGGCAATAACAGCCGGTATTGGCTGAAACGGGAATACGCCATCCGTTGTTGCGGCGTGAATGTTCCCGCATCACCACCAACTGCGCCCAAGTACACCTGCACCTGCCGGGAAAGGGAACCGGGTATCCTGAAATACCAATCCTTTTTGGCCGACAGGTTGTGTATGTCCACCCGCAACCAGTAAGCGGAACGCGTCAGGAACAAGTCCAACCCGCCATCGCCAGGTTCAACCGGAAAAAACTGCTTCCCGACAGCCAGAACATCCGGCAAGGCCAGGTTTCCGGCGGGGTCTTCCAGCATGGCGGCATAATCCAGCAGCGACAACGATTCAGGTTGCTCCGCCAGCGCGTCGGTCAGCACCAGTTCCGGCGGTTCGGCAAAACCCGCCAGCGGCAACCACAACAGCAGCAACAGGCAATATCCGGCGTAGCGGGTCATACC
This sequence comes from Candidatus Thiothrix phosphatis, assembly GCF_035668035.1. Classification (NCBI taxonomy): domain Bacteria; kingdom Pseudomonadati; phylum Pseudomonadota; class Gammaproteobacteria; order Thiotrichales; family Thiotrichaceae; genus Thiothrix; species Candidatus Thiothrix phosphatis. The sequence goes on from NZ_JAYMYJ010000142.1 coordinate 67,106, forward strand.
ATCCACATCCTGTTAGGAAACCATGGCAGTTCTTGCCGACAGGTTCTTTTGCAACATCACCTTTAACACCTCGCACTGAAAAGGTTTCGTCAAATAATCATTCATGCCAGCCGCCAAGCAACGCTCCCGTTCGCCAGCGACCGCATGGGCGGTCAGGGCGATCACGGGCAGCCCCCGGCAATATGGGCTGGCGCGAATCCGGCGGGCCGTGGCGTAACCGTCCATACCCGGCATGCTGACATCCATCAACACCAAGTCGAACGTTTGTTTCTGCATGGATTGCAGCGCCTGCTCACCGCTGCCCGCCAGGGTGACGGCGACACCCAACGACTCCAGCAGCTTGCCGCCGAAAAAGCGGTTCATTTCATCATCATCCACTAGCAGGACGCGCAAACCGGACAAGGATGGTGGCCGGGGGCTCCCCGCGTCAACTACTTGCTCAAGGTTGAGGGGCTGTAATGGAAACGCCAGGGTGAAAAAGAAACGGCTGCCACGTCCTGGTGCGCTTTCCACCTGCAACGTCCCGCCCATGCGCCTGACCAGCTTCAGGCTGATCGCCAGCCCCAGCCCGGAACCGCCATATTGGCGCGCGGTGCTGCTTTCCGCTTGCGCAAACGGTTGGAACAGCTTCCGCTGTTGCGCCGCTGACATGCCGACGCCGGTGTCACGCACCTCAAACCGCAGGACGGCGTTATCCGCCGACATGGCCTGCGGCGTCACCGTCAAACAGACCTCGCCCTGCTGGGTAAACTTGATGGCGTTGTTCAGCAGGTTTAACAGGATTTGCCGCAACCGGCCAGGGTCGCCCAGCAACTGTTTGTTCAAGGGGTGGAATGAGTTGTTGAACACCAGCTTCAGCTGCTTGCTGTGCGCTTGTTCCCCCAGCAATTGCTCAATCTGTGACAGGACATTGCCCAATTGGAATGGCCTGCTGTCAATCTGCAACAGGCTGTTATCCAGCCGCGCCAAATCCAGGATGTCGTTGATCAGGGCCAACATATGGCGGGAAGAAATGTTCAAACGCGCCACATACTCCTGTTGCAACCCAGACAGCGTGGTCAGCTTCAGCAACTGGCCAGCATTGACCACCGCCGTCATCGGCGTGCGCAACTCATGGCTCATAGTGGTGAGGAATTCATCCTTGGCCTGATTGGCAACGGCAACCCGTTTGGCCTGTTCCTGCCGCTGGCGCAGTTGTCCAGCCTGGACAAGCGACAACAACATGAGCGCCAACGCCAGACCCATGAGCGGCCATTCCGCCAGCTCCATCGACTCGGCGACCAACCCCAGTGTGCGCAACAGGGCAGGCAGCAGACCCAACAGGAATACCGAGCCTGCCAACATCAGGCCACGCGGCAAACGTACCCCGCGCCATTGGCACAGCACCAAGGTGGCGCACCCCAACAGCAGCAACGCAAACGCCCACACGCCCAGCAGTGCCAAGGTATAAGGCAACATTGGCGACGCCGCCGCCAAGCCAATACTTAACCAGAAAGCCACCCGCCACCAGACATCCAAGCCCGGCAGGTTGACAGGTGTCATCAACCATTGCCTGGTCAGGCTGACACCGCTGGCGCTACAGACAAAACCGGCGAGGGTTCCTGTTGCGGTGAGGTGGCTACGCGCCCAAGCGAACGCCTGCCATAAACCCAGATGGCTGCCCATTTCCAGGGCGAACGCCACGGACAACACTGCCAGCGCCAGAAAGCCCTGGTCGCGCAAGTGCAGGAAATACAGGAAATTGTAGAGCGCCAACACCAGCAGGCTGCCAAGAATGAAGCTGGGGGCGGGATAATATTGCATAGTCCAGGCCGCCAAGCTGGCGGCGGTGAAAAGCTCCGGGGCAATCGCCAGCGGCGTCTGCGTATCCTGCACCCGGAAATAGAGGGTGTGCGCTGATCCCGGTGGCAACGGCAGATGGAACTGGAAGATACGGGCATGCGGCAACGGCTCCAATTCCACGAAACCTGCGTCACCATGGGCAGCGCCCAAATACAGCCGGACGGAACGGTTCAGCGAACCCCATTGCATGAAATACCAGTCCGTTTCCTGCGAATAATTCTGCAAGCTGGCTCGGAACCAGTAAGCGGAACGGGTGAAGCCCGCTTCCCAGTGCCGCGCCGTCGTCGCCAGCGGCTGGAAACTGGCGGCGCGACCCTGCACGTCCTGCAACGTCAAGTCGCCTGATGGGTCAGCCAAAACTTCAAGGGCAGGATTCAAATCAAAATGGCCTTCTTTATCCGTCAGCTCAAGCACCGACGCATTGACGGTTGAAATTTTAAGCAACAAACCGACAATGAGCAAACAATACAGGCAGGAACGGATGAACATTTAATGTCTCATGGCGCTCTTTGGGATTTTCAGGGGCAGGCAAAAGCCGCTACACTCGGCTCAACCTGTTACTTGGATAGTGTAGAAGGAAAAAATACATGAGGGAGCCTTTTCTGGTTCAAGGATTAGCCAGCCTGTTTTTATTGCTATATTTTTCAACTGCCTGCGCAGAAACTGACCCACGTTTAGACCTGAAACCCACCGGCGTCAGCGTGGAGTGGTATCAGCACAAACTGGATTTGAACGTGACCGATGTCAAAACCAACCTGCCGGGCATCACCAGCGCCATGGTGGATTCCGTCAAAGGGCAGCTCAACACCACGGATGACGTCAAGCTCGCCAATGTCCGGTTGGACTATCAGTTACGCCCTTACCTGAATGTCTATGGCTCCATTGGCAAGATCACGGATGACACCCAGGTTGATTTTTCCAAGCTGGGGCTGGGCGTTTCCGACCTGACCGTCGACAGCAAGGGGACTGCCTACACCGTTGGCGCAATATTGGTTGGGAAATATGACCGGCTGTTGCCATCCCTGCAACTGATGCACAGCCGCATTGACCTGGAAGGTGATGGCGATGACGTCCAGGTGAACGCCTTAATACCGGCGGTAGGCGTCCAGACTGGTTATGGCATATTCAACACAAGCCTTGTTTATCAGTCGGTTAAGGCGACCTACTCCGGCACGGTCAGTGCGCCTTTCATTGGGGAAGTTCCCGTGACGGTCGACACCGAAAACAAGGATGACCTTCAGGTGATGGCGGGCTGGTACGGGCAGCTAGGCAAAGACCTATACCTGAGCACCAATGTTGGTTTGAATGGCCAGAAACAACTCCAGTTGCAGCTTAACAAGCGGTTTTAAGCCTGGATTCCGCTCAACTTCTAGGTTCCTGAAACCCGTTGGCCGTCACCGGTGCCGCCTATTCGCTGCCGCCAGCAATTTGGTTCAGCCTGTTTGCATCCAGGATACGGATGGCTTGGTGCATTTCCTCCACCACGTCCTCCCGCTTCCAGTGGGCAAACAAACGGCTAATGGTTTCGATGGTTAGCCCCAGCAACTGGGCGATTTCGAGACGGGAAAGCACCAGCGGCGTCCATTTGCCAGCGGGCGCATCTTCACACCAAGACAGCAGGAAACCGGCCAGCCGCTCGGCTGAACGCTTGGCCCCAAGCTCCAGCAAGCGTTCGTCGGCATGCTGCAATTCTTTGATGCAACGCACCATAATCAACCGCTCCACTTCGGAACGCTGTTCGCCCAACAAACGCAGGCGCCCGACCGGGATGCGGCAAACAGTGGCGTATTTGAGCGGAACGGCGCTGTGGTTGTAGAGAACATCGACCAGCCCATCGAAACCGAACAATTCACCGGGTTTGACAACACGGATAATTTGATCCTTGCCGTTCAAGGTGGTCTTGAACAATTTAACGTAGCCATCACGCACGATATAGAAATGTTGTGCGCTGGAACCCGCCCGATAGATGATTTCGGCTGCTGAGTAATTCAATGATTCACTGCCAACCGCTTTAAGCGCCTCACGGGATTGTTCCCCTACCCCGGCAAAAACGGCCAGCTCATCCACCGGGCAATACCTGCCTTGTTCCCCATTTGTCTGTCGTTCCATTGGCAATGTCCCTCTGTAACAGCCCTCCATGTTAGGGTTTGCGGATACCATCGCATTGCGAATCCGCAAACAGCCCAGGGTTTTATTGCCTAGCCTGACGCCTATATTTTTTCTGAAGATTAAGCCCATCCAGTTGGGGGATAAAAAAAGCGGCCTGTTGTTCAGGCAGGCCGCCAACCGGTCTCTCACTTCACGTGAGGCGTCAAACTCAAAAAATCATTTTTTCGGCGCGTAAATGTCCGTGCACGTCCCTTCCGCCACTTCCGCCGCAAAATTCAAGGTCTCGGACAGCGTCGGATGCGGGTGGATGGTCAGGCCAATATCGTGTGCATCTGCGCCCATTTCCAACGCCAGCACCGCTTCGGCAATCAGTTCGCCTGCATTCCTGCCTGCGATGCCCACGCCTATCAGCTGGCCGTTTTCCTTGTCGAACAATGCCTTGGTCAAGCCATTGCTGGCATCCATCGACAGCGCGCGCCCGCTCGCCGCCCACGGAAAGACGCCTTTCTCATAGGCCACGCCTTCCGCCTTGCACTGCTCTTCGGTCTTGCCCATCCAGGCCACTTCGGGGCTGGTGTAGGCGACCGAGGGAATGGCTTTGGCGTCAAAATACGACTTGCGCCCGGCAATGACTTCGGCGGCGACCTTGCCTTCGTGCGTGGCCTTGTGCGCCAGCATCGGCTGGCCCACGATGTCGCCGATGGCGAAGATATGCGGCACGTTGGTGCGCATTTGCCGGTCGACCGGGATGAAGCCGCGCGCATCCACAAACACGCCCGCCTTGCCTGCGTCAATCAGCCCACCATTGGGTGAACGCCCAACCGCAACCAGCACACGGTCAAACGTATCCTTTTCCGGCGCATCCTTGCCTTCAAACGAACACATCAGCCCCTCCGCCGTCGGTTCAATCGCGGTGACTTTGGTGTTGAGGTAAATATTTTCGTACTGCTTTTTGATCTGGTTGTGCAACGGCTTCACAATGTCGCGGTCGGCACCCGGCATCAGGCCCGGCGACAGTTCCACCACCGTAATGTTGGAACCCAACGCATGGTAGACCGTGGCCATTTCCAACCCGATAATGCCGCCGCCGACAACCAGCAGGCGTTGCGGGACTTCCTGCAAGGCTAGCGCATCGGTGGAGTCCATCACGCGCGGGTCGCCCCACGGAATAAACGGCAGCTTGGTCACGCGCGAACCGGCGGCGATGATGCAGTGGGCGAACTTTACGGTCTGCTTGCCGCCATCTCCCGCTTCCACTTCGATAGTGTTGGCTGAAGTGAAACGGCCATAGCCTTGCACGACCGTCACCTTGCGTTGCTTGGCCAGTGCCTTCAAGCCACCAGTCAGCTTGCCGACCACGCCGTCCTTGTGCGCGCGGATGGCATCAATGTCGATTTCCGGTTCGCCAAACTTCACGCCGTATTGGGCAAACTCCTTCGCCTCATTGATCACCTCAGCCGTGTGCAGCAACGCTTTGGACGGGATGCAGCCGACATTCAGGCACACCCCGCCGATATTGCTGTAACGTTCGATCAGCACCACTTTCTTGCCCAAGTCGGCAGCGCGGAAGGCAGCGGTGTAGCCGCCGGGGCCGGAACCGAGAACCACAACCTCTGTTTCCAGGTCAGCACTGCCACTAAATGTCGCCGCCTGCGGAGCCGGAGCCGCCACTTGCCCCTCCCCTGATAAGGGGAGGCTGGGAGGGGTTTCTTCCGAAGCTTTAGCTTCGCTAACTTCCAGCAGCAAAATCAGCGAACCTTCCGAAACCTTGTCGCCAACCTTGACCTTGACCTCTTTCACCGTGCCGGACAAAGGGCTGGGAATTTCCATCGTGGCCTTGTCAGACTCAATGGTGATCAGCGATTCTTCCGGCTCGATTTTGAAACCAGGCTCCACCAACACTTCGATGATTTCGACATTGTCGAAACTGCCGATATCGGGGACTTTGACTTCGACGATATTGCTCATACCAGCAGCCTCCGGATATCGCCCAGCATTTTCGCCAGATAGGTGGTGAAACGCGCGCCATCCGCCCCATCGATCACCCGGTGGTCATACGACAGCGACAACGGCAACATCAGGCGCGGCGCGAATCCCTTGCCGTCCCATACCGGCTGCATGTCGGATTTGGAAACGCCGAGGATGGCGACTTCCGGCGCATTCACGATTGGGGTGAACTTAGTGCCACCTATCCCACCAAGGCTGGAGATGGAGAAGCAGCCACCTTGCATATCAGCAGGTTTCAATTTCTTTTCACGCGCTTTGGTAGAGATTTCCTTCAATTCTTCGGAAAGCTGCATGATGGACTTTTTGTCCACGTCACGGATGACCGGCACCACCAGACCATCCGGCGTGTCCACCGCCACACCGACGTGGTAGTAGTGCTTGCGGATCAGGTTTTCGCCTTTCGCATCCAGCGAAGAATTGAAACGTGGGTATGCCTTCAGCCCGGCCACCACTGCTTTCATGATGAACACCAAGGGCGTGATCTTGACACCGGATTTGGCGTTTTCCTCATTCAACTGTTTGCGGAAGGCTTCAAGGTCGGTGATGTCGGCCTGATCGAACTGGGTGACGTGCGGAATGTGCACCCAGTTGCGGTGCAGGAATTCGCCGGTCAGCTTGTTGATGCGCGACAACGCAACCGTTTCGGTTTCGCCCCACTGGCTAAAATCGATTTCCGGCATCGGCGCCACGCCCAGCACATTGCTTGGCAACGCGCCCTTGCCCGGCACGCCGCCCAGGCTCATGACATCCTTGACATACGCCTTGACGTCTTCCTGGGTGATGCGGCCTTTGCGTCCTGAACCTGTCACCTTGTTGAGGTCGACGCCCAGTTCGCGGGCAAACTTGCGCACGGATGGCGTGGCGTAAGCCTTGCTGAAATCAACATCTTTCATGCTGCCCTGCATGGCGGATGTTGGGGAATCGGCCATTTGCGGGCGGAGAGCCGCCTTCGCAGCAGGGGCAGGCGTTGACACAGGTTCTGCTACGGGAGCCGGGGCTGGCGCGGCCGCTTCAGGCTTGTCCGCTTTCGCAACCTCTTCTTCCACATCCATCATCAAAATCAGGCTGCCTTCCGACACCCGGTCGCCCACCTTGATTTTCAGTTCCTTGACCGTGCCAGCAGCTGGCGATGGGATTTCCATCGAGGCTTTGTCCGATTCAATCGTGATCAGCGAGTCTTCCACCTTGACGCTGTCGCCGGGGCTGACCAGCACTTCGATGACTTCCACATTGTCGAAACTGCCGATGTCTGGCACATGTATTTCCTGGATTGCCATGTTGCGCCCTCCTTATGCCAGACGTGGGTTGGTTTTTTCAGGGTTGACGCCATACTTTTCCATCGCCTTGACCAGCTCGGCGGCGGGCAGGGATTTTTCATCCACCAGCGCCTTCAGGGCGGCAATCACGATGTAATGGCGGTCAACCTCGAAATGCTTGCGCAGATTGGCGCGGGTGTCGCTGCGCCCGAAACCGTCCGTACCCAACACGCTGTACGGCATCGGCAGCCAGGCGCGGATCTGGTCGGCGTACTGGCGGATATAATCGGTGGCGGCAATCGCCGGGCCACGCTGGTTTTTCAGCAATTGGGTGACATAAGGGACCCTGGCGTCTTCCAGCGGATGCAGCATGTTCCAGCGGTCAATGTCGCGGGCTTCGCGCGCCAGTTCGTTGAAGCTGGTCACGCTCCAGACATTGGCATCCACGCCCCATTCCTTGTCCAGCATCTCGGCGGCGGCGATCACTTCCCGCAGGATGGAGCCGGAACCGAGCAACTGCACTTTCTTGCGCTTTTTGCCTCCGCCGCTGAACAGGTACATGCCCTTGACAATGCATTCCTCAACACCGGCGGGCATGGCGGGATGCGTGTAGTTTTCGTTCATCGCGGTGATGTAGTAGTACACATCCTCCTGATCCTGATACATGCGCTTCAGGCCGTTCTGGATGATCACCGCCATTTCATAGGAGAAGGTCGGGTCGTAGGAAACACAGTTCGGGATCAGGCCAGCCTGGATCATGCCGTGGCCATCCTGATGCTGCAAACCTTCGCCTGCCAGCGTGGTGCGCCCGGCAGTGCCTCCGATCAGGAAGCCACGCGACCGGCAATCGCCCGCCGCCCAAGCCAAGTCGCCGATCCGTTGGAAGCCGAACATGGAATAGTAAATGTAAAACGGCACCATATTGACGCCGTGGGTGCTGTAGGCGGTGGCGGCGGCGATCCACGACGACATGGCGCCCGCTTCGGTAATGCCCTCTTCCAGGATCTGGCCGGACTTGTCCTCCTTGTAGAACATGACCTGATCCTTGTCCTGCGGCTCGTACAACTGGCCGACGGAGGAATAAATGCCCATTTGCCGGAACAGCCCCTCCATGCCGAAAGTGCGTGCCTCGTCCGGCACAATCGGCACCACATGCTTGCCCATGCCCTTGTCGCGCGCCAGCAGGGTCAGCAGGCGCACAAACACCATGGTGGTGGACATTTCACGGTCGCCAGTGCTGTCCAGCAGGGATTGGAAAATGGATAGGTCAGGCACTTTCAGCGGGACTGCATGCGTCTGGCGTTGCGGCAAGAAACCGCCCAGCGCCTTGCGGTGCTCCAACATGTATTGGATTTCTTCACTATCCGGGGCCGGACGGTAGTATTTGGCCGCAGCAGCGTCTTCATCACTCAACGGGATATTGAAACGGTCTTTGTAGGCGATCATTTCCTCGCCTGACAATTTTTTCTGCGAATGGGTGCGGTTCTGGCCTTCACCGGCGGAGCCCATCCCATACCCCTTGACGGTATGCGCCAGGATGACGGTCGGCTGGCCTTCGTGGTGGATCGCCGCATGGTAGGCGGCATAGACCTTGTGCGGGTCGTGGCCACCCCGGTTCAGCCGCCAAATGTCGGCGTCGCTCATCTTGGCGACCATTTCCAGCAGTTCCGGGTATTTGCCGAAGAAATGGTCGCGGACGAATTTGCCGTCCTTGGATTTGTAGTTCTGGTATTCGCCATCGACGGCCTCCATCATGCGCTGTTTGAGCAGGCCGCCCTTGTCCATGGCGAGGAGCGGATCCCAATAGGAACCCCACAACAATTTGATGACATTCCAGCCTGCGCCACGGAACACCGCCTCCAATTCCTGCACGATCTTGCCATTGCCGCGCACTGGGCCATCCAGGCGTTGCAGGTTGCAATTCACCACCCATACCAGGTTGTCGAGCTTTTCACGCCCGGCCAGGGAAATCGCCCCCAGGGTTTCCGGCTCATCCGATTCGCCGTCGCCGACAAACGCCCACACCTTGCGGTTGGCGGTGTCCGCCAGCTTGCGGTATTGCAGGTATTTCATGAACCGGGCCTGATAGATCGACTTGATCGGCCCCAACCCCATGGACACGGTCGGAAACTGCCAGTAGTCCGGCATCAGCCACGGATGCGGGTAGGAGGAAAGGCCGCCGCCATCCACTTCCTGGCGGAAGTTGTCCAACTCCGCCTCCGTCAGGCGGCCTTCGAGGAAGGAACGCGCATACATGCCCGGCGCGGCGTGCCCTTGCACATACACCAGGTCGCCGCCGTGCTGCGGGGAGGGCGCATGCCAGAAATGGTTCATGCCGATGTCGTAAAGGGTTGCGGCGGAAGCGAAAGTGGCGATATGGCCGCCCAGCTCCGCGCTCTTGCGGTTGGCGCGCACCACCATGGCGGCGGCGTTCCAACGGATGTAGGAGCGCAGGCGCGATTCAATGGTGCGGTTGCCGGGCGTGTGCTGCTCCAGATGCGGCGGGATCGTGTTGATGTAGGCGGTGTTGGCAGAATATGGCAGGTTGGCGCCATTTTGCCGCGCGGCGGCGATCAGTTTTTCCAGCAGGAAGTGGGCGCGGCCAACGCCTTCTTGTTCGATGACGGCTTCAAGCGAGTCTATCCATTCCTGTGTTTCCTGAAAATCAATATCTTGCAGTTGGCTATTCATTCCCATTCCTCATATTTCCTGCGGTGCGGCCGGCTTTGATCATCATATTTTAGTCACCGGATTGGCCAACATAGCATATCACTATCCATTTTGAAACAAGATGCAGGTATGGCTTTTTATTTATTTACTTTTCATGTGGTTATATACAATAAATCTTTTGGAAAAGATTTCTGTCCATTTGTTATCAGTTCCGCTAAGCTCTTGCCATGACCGATGATATAGAAATAATCCCTATAGGCGGACGCTTCCGTGGGTTCCTTCCTGTGGTGGTGGACGTGGAAACTGGCGGCTTTGACTGCCGCAAGGATGCGTTGCTGGAGCTGGCGGCGGTAGTGTTGCGTATTGACGAAAAAGGCGAGCTGTCCCGCCATCGCACCTACAACTGGCACATCGAACCGTTCCCCAACGCCAATATGGATCCGAAATCGCTGGAAGTGAACGGCATCAAGCCCTTCAGCCCATTGCGCATGGCGGTGCCGGAAGAACGGGCGATGGAGGATTTTTTCAAGGTCATCCGCAAGGAAGTGAAGGTCAACCGCTGCAACCGGGCGATCCTGGTGGGGCACAATGCGCCGTTCGACCTGAATTTCATCCACGCTGCGGCAGACCGCATCAAAACCAAGCGCAATCCGTTCCATCCTTTCAGCACCCTGGACACCGTGACGTTGGGCGCTGTGGTTTACGGCCAGACTGTGCTGGCGCGGGTTGCGCAAATGGCGGGCATGGGCTGGGATAGCGATTCGGCGCATTCAGCCGTGTATGACGCCGAAAAAACGGCGGATTTGTTCTGCCATTTCGTCAATACCTGGCAGACGCTGGACGCCGCCTTCAAAGCGGTCGAGAATTAAACCCTCTCCCACCTTCCCCATCAGGGAAGGCGGAAAGCATCCATCACTTGCCTGACTTCAGTTTTTCCCAATAGTCATTATAAAGTTTCATCGTCTCGCCCACGTCATTTTGGAATTCTCCTTTCTTGACCACCTCTGATGGTGGGAAAATCACCGGGTTATTACGGATCTCGTCCGGCAGCAATGCTTGCGCCGCCTGATTGGGCGTGCTGTAACCGAATTCCTCCACAACCTGCTTGGCGACTTCCGGACGCAGCATGTAGTCAATGAATTTGAGGGCGTTGTCGACATGCTCCGCCCCGGAGGGGACCGCAAAGCTGTCCACCCAGAAACTGGCGCCTTCCTTGGGGTAAATGTACTTGATGTCGGGGTTTTCCTTCTGCGCCATCACAACCTCGCCGCTCCAGATCATGCCCAAGTTCACATCACCCGCCAAGAAAGGCTCACGCGGCGCATCAGCATTGAACACCAGCACATTGGGCATCAACTTCTGCAAATCCTCGTAGGCAGTCTTGATTTCATCCGGGTTGGTGGTGTTGGTGGAAAAGCCGTTCTTTTCCAGCCCCATTTGGAACACTTCGCGCACATCGTCAACCAGCAGCAATTGCCCTTTCCACTTCGGATCCCACAGGTCGGCCCAGGCGGTGATGGTGGAGGGGTCGATTTCCTTGGCGTTCACGCCGATCCCCGTGCTGCCCCACAGGTAGGGGATGCTGTACTGGTTGCCGGGGTCATAAGGCTTGTCCATCAGGTCGGGGGAAAGGTTGCCCAGGTTTGCCAGCTTGGCGTGGTCAATCTTTTGCAACAAACCCTCATCGCGCATTTTCGACACCAGGTAGGTGGACGGCACCACGACATCGTAACCCTTGCCCTTTTGCAGCTTGAGCTTGGAGTACATGGTTTCATTGTTGTCATAGGTGGAGTATTCAACCTTGACGCCGGTTTCCTGGGTGAACGCCTCCAAGGTGCTTTCAGGAATGTACTCAGCCCAGTTATAGACCACCACCTTTTCTTCGGCGTGCGCAACGGTTGCCGCCAACAGGCACAGGGCGGCGGTCAGGGAGGCTTTATTCATGTCAGTGCTTTCTCCTTAGCAACAGGGTCGAGACAGTCACCATTAGCAGCGAAATCGCCAGCAACAGCGTCGCCAACACGTTCACTTCGGGGGAAACGCCCACTTTCACCATGGAAAACACCCGGATCGGCAGGATTTCAAAGCTGGGGCCGGTGACAAACGAGCTGATGATCACATCATCCAGCGAGAGGGTAAAGCTCAATAGCCAGCCGGAAACAATCGCCGGGAACACCAGCGGCAGGATAATCAAGCGGAAAATGCGGCCTTCCCCCGCCCCCAAATCCTGCGCCGCTTCCAGCAGGTATTTGTCGAAGCCCTTCAGTTGGGCGTAGACCGTAATGACCACAAACGGCAGGCAGAAGGTGATATGCGCAATCAACAGCGACCAGAATCCCAACTGGACGCCCAAGGCGATAAAAATCACCAGGAAGGTGATCGCCAGCACAATATCCGGCGACATCATCACCACGAACAGCAGGCCGCTGGCGGTGCCTTTCAGCGGAAAATGGTAGCGGTGCAGCGCCAGCGCCATCAATACGCCAATCAAGGTGGCGGCGCTCGCCGCCAGCGCAGCGATCAGCAACGAATGCAAGAACGCCTGCATCAGCGCCTCATTTTCAAACAGCTTGCCATACCATTTCAGGGTAAACCCTTTCCATTCATAACCATATTTGGAATCGTTGAAGGAATTGATCACCAGAATAATGATCGGCAGGTACAGCCAAGCGAAAATACTGCCGACAAAACCCCACTTAAAGGCTTTCATCATCCAACCCCCCTTGCCGGTTGATACGCCTGTTGGCGAGGAAATACAGCCACATCAGCAACGCCATGATGGCGATCAGCGCCACGCTGAACGCCGAGCCAAACGGCCAGTCACGCACCACCAGGAACTGGTTTTTGATGATGTTGCCAAGCAACAGGTTTTTCGCCCCACCCAGCAAATCCGCCACGTAGAACATGCCCATCGCAGGCAGGAACACGATCAGGCAGCCAGCGATCACCCCCGGCATGGTCAGCGGCAGGATAATATGCTGGAAACGTTGCCAGAATCCAGCTCCCAGGTCGTGCGCCGCCTCAATCAAGGTTTTATCCAGCTTGTCGAAGCTGGAGATCAGCGGCAGCACCATGAAGGGCAACAGCACGTAAGCCAGCCCGAAAATGACCGCAAACGGGGTGTACAGCAATTGCACTGGCTCGTCGGTCAGCCCCAGCGCCAGCAACAGCGTATTCACCAGCCCTTTGTTGCCAAGAATCAACTTGATCGCATAGGTGCGGATCAGGCTGTTGGTCCAGAACGGCACAATCATCAGGAACAGCAACACCCCGCGCCATACACCCGGCAATTTGGCCACAATCCAGGCGAACGGATACCCCAGCAGCAAGCAGATCACGGTCGTCACCGCCGATAGCCACAGGCTATACCAGAACACCTCGGCATACAGCGGTTCCAGCAAACGCCCCCAGGAATCCAGCGTCAGCGGCCATACCACCAGATGTTGCGGGTCTGGCGATAGGATGCTGGTCAGCACAACCAGCACATGCGGAACCAGCACAAACAACCCCAGCCACACCAGGGTCAAAATAATGGTGATGCGGCGGAAACTCATGGGCTTTCCATCCGTTCCGACGGGATGACGTGCTCCCAACCGGGAACCCAGTCCACCCCCACTTTCTGGTTGATGCTGTAGTCGAAATCGGGGTCATCTTCGTCAAAGAACTCATGGGCAATCACGCTCTGGCCATTTTCCAGCCGAATCAGCGAGTTGAGGGTCTGGCCGGTATAGTTGCGTTCCAGCACCACACCGGGAAACCCTTTACGCTCCACTGCATCATGGCGGCAGTCAATACGCAGGTCTTCAGGGCGCAACATCACATGCACTTTGTCGCCCACGCCAAAGCGGTGGTCACAGCGGATTTCACGCGCACTGCCATTGATGCTGGCCTGATAACGGTAGTCGCCCAATTCCTGCAAAATCTCGGCGTCGAACACATTGATTTCGCCAATGAACTGCGCCACGAACAGGTTGCGGGGGGATTCGTAGATTTCGCGCGGCGTGCCGACCTGCTGCGCTTGGCCATTGTGCATGACCATAATCCGGTCGGACATGGACAACGCCTCCTCCTGGTCGTGGGTGACGTACACGAACGTGATGCCCAACTGGCGCTGCAACTGCTTGAGCTCCAGTTGCATCTGCTGGCGCAACTTGTGGTCAAGCGCGCTGAGGGATTCATCCAGCAACAACACCTTGGGATAGTTGACGACAGCGCGGGCAATCGCCACCCGTTGTTTCTGCCCGCCGGACAACTGGTGCGGCTTGCGGGTCGCATAATCGGACAGGCGCACGATGGACAAGGCATCCGCCACCCGCACAGCGATGTCCTGCGCATTGACGCCCGCCATTTTCAAACCGAACGCCACATTGTCGAACACGCTCATGTGTGGGAACAACGCGTAACTCTGGAACACAGTGTTCACCGGGCGCTGTTCGGGCGGGATGCCGACAATATCCTCGCCATTGAGCAGGATACTGCCTTCGTTGGCTTGCTCAAAACCGGCGATCAGGCGCAACACCGTGGTCTTGCCGCACCCTGAAGGGCCAAGGATTGTGAAGAATTCACCATCCTCAATCACCAGACTAAAATCAGACAATACTTCCTGAGCCGCAAAACGTTTGTTAATGTTGCTCAGGGTCAGGATGGGTGGTCGGTTCAAGTAACGCTCCTGTCATCAAAAACCTGAATGTTGTGGGGGTGCGCAGCCATTATATTTCCCATGCCAGCACATTCAATGGATAATGCCACGAAAAAGAGGAACGCCTAAAAAACAATGAAGATTACCCAACGTTTACGCTGGCTGCTGGCGGGTGGCATCCTGTTGCTGACCCTGCTGGTGCTGGTATTCCTGTTTTTCGCCACCAAAAGTTTTCTCGACTTGTGGGATCGCCTGCAACAACTTCCGGAGTGGCTGTTTTACACCTACAGCGGGCTGATCGGGGTCGTCCTATTATTCAGCGGCTGGCTTATGTTCAAGCTGATTTTTGGCGGGCCGCGCGCCAAACCCATCGCAGATCCCGGCAAACCCAAATCCGTCACCGAAGTTTCCCTGACCCAGGAAATCAGCCAAATCAAGGAGGCGGGACTGGACACTTCCAGCCTGCAAGCCGAGCTTGACCGCCTGCATGCCCGCAAGGCGGCTGGTCAGGTCAATATCGCCTTGTTCGGCGATGTCAGCACCGGCAAATCGTCGATCGTCAAGGCGTTGTTGCCAGGAGCCGGGGTGGAAACCAACCTGCGCGGTGGCTCCACCCGCGACATCCGGGAATATGTCTGGAGCACGCCAACCGGCGACAAACTGCACATGACTGATCTTCCTGGCCGCAATGAAGTGGAAGGGACACTCAACGCGTTTGCCCGTGATGAAGCCATCCGCGCCCATATCGTGGTGTACGTGGTGGATTCCGACCTCACCCGCACCCAGTTTCAGGACATCCAGGAACTGATGGCGTTCGGCAAGCCCATCCTGATCGCCATCAACAAGAGCGACCAGTACACTGCACTGGAACAGCGCCAGATTGCCCAGCGTATCCAGGAACGCTTCAACACTATGCCGACAGCCAGAACCCAGCTCCCGGAAGTGGCCTTTATCCAATCAGGCGGTATGGAAGAAGTGACGCGCATTTATCCCGATGGCCGCGAAGAAACCCTCCAGCGCCCCCGCAAAGCCAACGTTTCCGAGCTGACCGAGTACCTGGAACTGGCAATCAACCAACATCTGGCGGCACTGGAACAAGGCCGTGATGACAGTGTGCTGAATCTGGTGCAAGAAAAGCTGGATTCGACCCGTGCCGATTATCGCCGCCAACAAGCTGAAAAAATTGTGCGCAGCTCCACCCACAAGGCCATACTGGGCGCACTCGCTTCCGTCAGCCCCGGCACAGATTTGGTGATTCAGGGTGTGATCGGCACGCGCATGGTACAAGAACTCTGCAAGCTATATGACAGCCCGGTCAGCCAGCTCGATATTGACCAGTTCCTGAGCTTCAGCCAGGGGCAGTTGAAAAAGAGCGTCCCGCTGCTGCTGGCGGTGGCTGGCAACGCCCTGAAAGCCTTTCCTGGTATCGGCACCGTCGCTGGCGGGCTGGTGCATGCAGTGGCCTACGGGCTGATTTTCGACGCGCTCGGGCATTCCGTCGCGCATACGCTGGAACAACGCGGCGCGCTCAAGGCAGCGCCCGCAGCCGCCACTTTTCAGGAGATGCTGAGTGGAAATTTGGAAGAACGTACAAAAACATTTGCCCGACTGGTTATTGAACAATATAAAACTCGGCAGGACAGCTGAAGAAGAGGTTCCCCCCGTACCCTCCTCCAATGGCGACGCGCATTTGCAACTGGCGACCGAGAGCCTACGCCAACTGCTGGATGATTCCCGCATTCCAGATGATGTCCGTGACAGCTTGCGCGACGATTACACCCAAGTGCGCGGGATGCTGGACAAGCTGGAGCATGGCCATCTGCACATCGCAGTGTTCGGGCGCGTCAGTGTTGGCAAATCCTCCCTGCTCAACGCTTTGCTGGGCAAACCGGTGTTCAGCGTCAGCGTGCTGCACGGTGAAACCCGTAGCGTCAACATGCAGCAGTGGCAGGAATACAGCGACAGCGGCATTTTCCTGATCGACACCCCCGGCATCAATGAAATTGACGGTGAGTCACGCGAAAAGATGGCGCATGAAGTCGCCAGCCGATCTGACCTAGTGCTGTTCGTGGTGGAAAGCGACCTGACCGACGTGGAGTTCCAGGCGCTGAAAACTGTCACAGCGATGCTCCGCCCCACCCTGCTGGTGGTCAACAAGGCTGACCGCTACACCGAAGACGAACAGCGCCAGTTGCGCGGCATCCTGCGTAGCCGCACCCAAGGGCTGGTCGCCCCGGAGAACATCATTTTCACCACCGCCCAAGCCAGCCGCCAGACTGTCATTTACGTGGACGAAAACGGCGAGGAACATGAAGGCGTGCGTGAACGCCCCATCAATATCAGCGCCCTCAAAACCCGCCTGTGGGATCTCGTCGAAGCGGAAGGCAAAACACTGGCGGCGCTCAACGCCTCCCTGTTCGCTGGTCATTTGAGCAAGGAAGTCGGCAAACGCATCCTTGCCATCAAACGCGAACTCGGGGAAAAGACCATCCGCCTGTATTGCTTGGGCAAAGGCATCGCCGTCGCCTTGAATCCAATCCCAGTCGCCGATCTGTTGGCCGCTGCGGTGATTGACGCAGGCATGATCATCCACCTTTCCAGGCTATATGGCCTGCCGATTTCCCGCAACGAGGCCAGCGACCTGATACGCACTATCCTGGCGCAAATGCTGTTGCTGATGGGGTCAGTGTGGGCAGTGCATCTGGTGTCTTCCGCCCTCAAGCTGGGTACTGGCGGGATTTCCACCTTGCTCACGGGTGCCACTCAGGGCGCTGTCGCTTGGTACAGCACACTGGTGGTTGGGCGCGTGGCTGAAGAATGGCTGGCCAATGGCAAATCCTGGGGGGATAGCGGCCCGAAACTGACGGTTGAGCGGATTCTGGATTCGCTGGATCGTGATTCGGTGCTGACGGAAGCCCGTGAAGAAATCCTGGTCTATTTGCGCAAGACCATCAATGGCTGACAGCCCAAATAAAACAGGGCAGCCAAAAGGCTGCCCTCACCTGCCCGTGTCAGACCTGTGTCTGTTTAGAAAAATGTAAATGGCGCCACAAAGCCACGTACATTATCCATACCTTCTTTGAGGCCGGAGGTATGGACTTGAATCTTGTCACCCGCCATCACGATAGGATCCTGCATTTTCCCCTGATTGATGTCTTCAAGGCGGACTGTGTAGGGTTTGTTGTTACGGAACAGCGTGATATTGTCCTTGACCGCCAGATGATCCAAGCCTTCAGCCAACGCAATCGCCTGGGTCACAGTCGTATCACCCGCCAATGGGTATACGCCTGGTTTTTTGACCGCTCCGGAAACAGTCACTGTATTGGCAGTGGACGCCTTCACCAGAACATTCACCTGCGGGTTATGCATGTAATCCTTTTCCAGACGGGAGGCAATTTGGCGCTCCAACTGGCTGGCCGACAAGCCTTCTGCATGAACAGTCCCGATCAAGGCCAAAGTGATATTGCCGTTGTCATCCACCCGCACCTCCTTGGAAAGATCTGGCACCTTGAACACGTCAATTTCCAGCAAATCCTGTGGCGCAATGCGGTCACTGCCAGAAGTGCCAGTAGGCAGGCTGCCACCAGAAGCTGCAACCGTGGCAGCTGGCAACGTGGAATAGGTAGGCGCGCCACCAGAACAAGCGGCCAATGCCGCAACCATCAGGAGGGTAAACAAATATTTCCACATCATTTTCATTGGGGGGTCTCCCTGATAATAATATTATTAACAATTAAGTTGGGATAAAAAGGGGGTTATGTTTATCCAGATACTACGTTTTTCCAGAACAACCTGCGAACCACTCCGGTGCAAGCGTCATCAATCCGCAGACAACAGGATTATAGGCTAATATTATTGCATCCATTAAAAATCTGTCACTGAAAATTTCAGCTGTAGCCAACAGGATTTTGCTGCTGCCAGTTCCAGCTATCCCGGCACATGTCCGCCAGCGTTTTCTCTGCCTTCCATTGAAGCGTCTTGCCCGCTAATGCGGGATCTGCATAGCAACAGGCAATATCTCCTGGTCGCCGGGCGACAATACGGTAAGGAATGTCACGTCCGCTGGCTTCGGCGAATGCCTTCACCATATCCAGCACGGAGTAGCCCTGCCCTGTCCCCAGGTTGACTGTCAGTAGGTTCGGCGTATCGCCGCGCAGAAAAGCCTGCAATGCTTTTACATGCCCCCTGGCCAGATCGACCACATGGATATAATCCCGCACACCGGTGCCATCATGGGTAGGATAATCACCGCCGAACACGGATAGGGACTCATACTGCCCAACCGCCACCCGGGCAATATAAGGCATCAAATTGTTAGGGACACCACGGGGGTCTTCGCCAATCCTGCCACTAATATGCGCACCCACCGGATTGAAATAGCGCAACAAAGCGATTTTCCATTCAGGATCAGCTTTATAGAGGTCGCCCAGCATTTCCTCAATCATCAGCTTGGAGCGGCCATAAGGGTTGGTCGCGGACAAGGGGAAATGTTCTTGGATTGGCGTTGTATGCGGATCGCCATAAACGGTGGCAGAGGAACTGAAAACGATATTCTTGACGCCGCCCCGCTGCATCGCCTGCAACAAGGCGACTGTACCCGCAACATTATTGTCGTAGTATGCCAGCGGCTTTTCCACGGATTCGCCCACCGCCTTCAGGCCCGCGAAATGAATGACACTGTAAACTTTGTTTTCCTGAAATATCTTATCCAATAGTCCAGCATCACGAATGTCGCCCTGATGGAAGGGGATATGTTCCCGGCCTATGATCTCAGCAACACGGCGCAGAGACTCCGGCGAGCTGTTGCACAGATTATCCAACACTACGACTTGGAACCCTGCCTCCAGCAGTTCAACGCAGGTATGGGAACCAATATAACCTGCCCCTCCTGTCACCAAAATGGTATGGTTTTTCATGTCAGCCCTCTAAAATTGACAGGCGCAAACCAAGCTGCGCCCGCCATAGGGTAACAAAAGCTGCTCAGGATTTGTCAGCTTTTGCTGTCTGCTTGTCCGGAGTTTTCTCGGATTTCGGCGCTGCTTCAGCTTTTTTACCTTGCTCACCCGTTTCGCCCGCCGCGCCTTTGGCCTTGTCGTCAGGTTTTGCGTCATCCTTGGCGGTTTTTTCCTGATCCGTTTTTTCAAGCGTGGAGGAGGCTGTCACATCGTCAGTCAGGGAAATATCCTTTTCAATCTTCTTGTAAATCCCATCGCCAATGCCTGGCACTTCCTTCAGTTCTTCCAGGGTCTTGAACTCGCCATGTTCAGTGCGGTAGGCAACAATGGCTTCAGCTTTCTTGGAACCGATGCCATCCAGCGCATCCAAAGCGGCTGCATCAGCTTTATTGATATTGACAAGCGACTCGGCCATAACTGCGGGGGCGATGAACAGGGAAGCGATTACGGTAGCGGCAAACACTGCTTTTTTCATGAGTTGTCCTTTTTTTGAAATTGTACTTGGGGTCACGATTGACGCACTAATTGTCTCCGTAAGCTCTTTTATACGCATCTTTTCCAGATAATCGGCAAAGAAGTCGATTCCAGCTAATCTGCGTTTTGTTTTGACCCTACCCGCGAATGACAGTCCTGAAAGCGAGTGCTCTGGTCAAGTAAAACCGGACACATTGTTAAGCGCATTTAGTCAGTTGTTGTGCCTCAAATTCAATCGGTGTTTTATCGCCGATGGTCGTATGCAACCGTCGTGAGTTGTAATAAGTGATGTACTCACGGACATCCCGATGGGCATCCTCCCTGATTGCATAGCGATTGCCATCCAGCCATTCGCGTTTGAGGCTGCCAAAGAGGCATTGTTAGTGGATCATTGTCCCAGCAGTTCCCCTTGCGGCCCATGGAGCGCGGCCACCCCCCATCACCTGACATAACACCGTGACAGGGTAAGCGGTACTTTGCCCCTGGATGAAACCGTATTTCACTGCATTTCTTTCGCAAAGAAGGCGCGAGCCTTTTTTAGGATTTCACGCTCCATCTGTAATTGTTTGTTTTCACAACGTAAACGGTGTGGTTCCGTACATTCTCCGGTGTCAGGCGTTCGCCACTGGCTTCCTCCTCGGCTATCTCAGTCCGGTGGAATTTGAGGCTAAATCTCTCGCATCTTAAGGTGTCCGGGATTGCCGGGTCAGATCATTCTTAGGGACAGCGGCCTCACCCACAGCAGGGGTCGCTTCAATCTTCACCTTCTCGGCAGGACCGTCACAGTAGCTCCAGATAGCCTCCCAACGTGATGGGAAGTTATTGTCCAGGAACTTGATCTGGAAACGCCCCCAGTATTTGGTCATCTTGCCATAGATGCCAGGGCGCTCGCTCTTGCATTCAACCTTGGACTTGTTTTTGGCCCAGTAGCCGTCATAAACATCGCGGTTCTGGTAAACCTTGGCCAGCCCCAGGAGATAAACCACGCCGGGATCTTCCTGCGGGCCATAAGCGAATACGGTGGTCGGGCCGATTTCATCCGCATAGATGATGCGGCCGACATTACTGTTCCAGACTTCATCAGCCCCGGCGGAATTGGCACCAGCCGCCAGCAACGCCGCCAGCCCCAGTGATTTCAACAGTCTGTTTTTCATTACGCTTGCACTCCCTTCATTAAATGTGGCCGAGGCATTATACCAAACTCTTGCTGACGATTTCGTACACATCAGCCGACAAACCGCTATGCGCCCGAATCCGCTCCAGTTGCGCTTTCATCAGGGCGCGGCGGGCTGGCTCGTAATGCCGCCAGTTCATCAGCGGACGCACCATGCGCGAGGCGATCTGCGGGTTCATCGCATCCAGTTCCAGCACATTGTCGGCCAAGAACACGTAACCATCGCCATCTTGGGCATGGAAATGCAGCGGATTGCGCATGGCGAAACTGCCGATCAGGGCGCGCACCTTGTTGGGGTTGCGCAGGTCGAACAGCTCATGCCGCATCAACTGCCGCACCTGCTGCAAGGTTCCCGGCAACGGCGCGGACGCCTGCAACGCAAACCATTTGTCCATCACCAGCGGATCCTGCTGCCAGCGGTCATGAAAATGCTGCAAAGCTTCCTCCCGCTGCGGGCAATCGATGCGGCTGAGTACGGACAGCGCCGCCATCGCATCAGTCATATTGCCTGCCTGCTGGTATTGCTGGAAGCACAGCTCATGGATGCTTTCATCCGGAATGCGCCCCAGATAGGCCAGACAGACATTTTTCAGGCTACGGCGGCCAATGCTGGCGGCATCCGGGGAATAGTCGCCCTGTTCATGCAATTCAGCATACCAGTGCTCGAAATCCAGCCGCAGCGCCTTCGCCAGCGTGGCGTGGATGAATTCGCGCACCTCATAGATCGCCGCCGGATCGGCTGGCTGTGCCACTTCTGCAATATCCGCCTCGGAAGGCAGTTGCAGCGCTTCGGCGCGCAAGGCGTGATCCAGCGAACCATCATTCAGCACTGCCTGGAACGCACTGATGAATTCATGCCCCAGCCCGAACGCTTCCTGCCGCTGATGCGCTTGCAGCAGCTCAAGGCTGGTTCCCATCGCCAGCCGCTGCCCGGCGTCCCAGCGGTTGAAAGCGTCGCTGTCATGTTTCATCAGGAACGCCAGTTCAGCCTCGCTGTAAGGGTATTCCAGCTTTACCGGCGCAGAAAAGCCACGCAGCAGGGAAAGCACTGGTTGTTCCGGCACCTTTTCAAACCGGAAGGACTGCTCCGCCGTACCCAAGCGCAGCACCTGCGTGCCGATGATGTCCCGCCCCTGGCCATCCAGCAAGCCGACCGCGACCGGAATCAGGAACGGCAGCTTCTCGGCGGCCTCCGGCGTCGGCGGGCAACTCTGGGTGAAATGCAGGATGCAAGCCTGCGCGGCGGCGTCATATTCCATCCGCACGCTTACCTGCGGTGTGCCCGCCTGGTCGTACCAGCGCTGGAACTGGCTGAGGTCGGTGGCATTCGCATCCGCCATCGCCGCCAGGAAGTCCTCCGTCGCCACCGCCTGCCCGTCATGACGCTGGAAATACAAATCCATGCCCTTGCGGAAACCATCGCGCCCCAGCAAGGTCTGGTACATGCGCACCACTTCCGAACCTTTCTCATACACGGTAACGGTGTAGAAATTGTTGATTTCCATATAGGAAGCCGGGCGGATTGGGTGCGCCATCGGGCTGGCGTCCTCGGCGAACTGGAAGGTGCGCAGCGCCCGCACATCCCCGATGCGCTTGACCGGGCGCGAATGCAAGTCGGAAGTGAACTCCTGGTCGCGGAACACCGTCAGCCCTTCCTTGAGCGACAACTGGAACCAGTCGCGGCAAGTCACGCGGTTGCCCGTCCAGTTGTGGAAATATTCATGGCCAATGACGGATTCAATGCTGACGTAATCCATGTCGGTGGCCGTCGCCGGGCTGGCGAACACCAGCTTGGAATTGAAGACGTTCAGCCCCTTGTTTTCCATTGCCCCCATATTGAAGTCATCCACGGCGACCACCATGTAGATGTCGAGGTCATACTCCAGCCCGAAGCGTTCCTCATCCCAACGCATCGCCCGTTGCAGCGATTGCATGGCGTGGTCACATTTGTCGATATTGTGCGCTTCGGTATAGATCCGCAGGGTCACGTCACGGCCAGAAGCGGTGATGAAATGGTCTTCCACATGTTGCAGGTCGCCCGCCACCAACGCAAATAGGTAGGCAGGCTTACGGAACGGGTCTTCCCAGCGCGCCCAATGACGCCCGCCCGGCAGATCCCCGCTCCCGGTCAGGTTGCCGTTGGACAGCAGCACCGGGTATTTCTGCTTGTCGGCCAGAATCTGGGTGGTGAACACCGTCATGACGTCTGGCCGGTCGGGGTAATAGGTGATCTTGCGGAAACCCTGCGCCTCGCACTGGGTGCAGAAATTGCCGCTGGACTGGTACAGCCCCTCCAACGAGGTGTTTTTCTGCGGATAAATGCGGGTGACCACCTCCAGCGTGCACAACGCGGACACATTGGGGATGCTGAGGCCTTCATCCGTCAGGGTGTAATCGCCCCCGTTGAGCGGCAGCCCGTTGAGGCGCAGTTGCAGCAGCTCCAGTTCCTCCCCGTACAACTCCAGCGGCGCATCCGCCGGTGTTCCTGGGTTACGCCGATAATTGGCAACGCTGGTGACGCGGGTGGCATCTTCGCCCAGTTCAAACACCAGGGAGAGCGCGTCAACGTTATAAGCTGGTGCAGCATAATCCCGCAGGTGAATGGTTTTAGGTTGTCCTTGTCTCATTGTTTATCTCTTTTGTATGACCAACATGGTACAGGCCATTGAGGATAGCAGCATATTCAGGATGTTGCGGCGTAATCAGCCCCATCCGCAGCAGCAGGTCAATATTGACCAGATTGCAATTGTCCTTGAAATCCTCAGTCGCTTCAGTCAGGTAGGCGATCTCGGCCAGCGGCAGCAGCTCAAAGCCGATCACCTCACCATCGGTGTTTTCCGGCGTAAAATCTTCCGGCAGCCACAGGTCGTAAACATGGATGGTGGAATTGTCCAACCCGCGCCAACCTTCCTGCCGGTAACCGAGGGTTCCCACCGCCAGCGCCTGCCGCGCCAGTTGCGCCGGAATATTCGCCTCTTCCTGCGCCTCCTTGATGACGTTTTCCAGCAAACCCAGGCCCACCGGCTGGCCGCCCGCCACCATCTGGTCGAGCTTGCCGGGCCAGAAGGGCTTGTCCAGGGAACGGGTCCCGACCCAGACGTGGACGCCATCCGCCTTTTTCACCAGGCCGTTCAGGTGCACGCCGAAGGTTTTCACACCCAGGAACTGGGTGGCGGCGCGCTCAATTTCCAGTTCCGCATGGCCGCCAAAACTGAGCGTGACCGGGTAGGCTTCCTCCACCCAAGTATCAATAACGCCAGTTTCATGGAGGGCGCGGAACACCGGGGCAACCGCCTCCGTGCGTGAGAGGTAATCATCCAACCGGGCGTTCAAGGCCACATGCGCCGCCGTTACCGTGAACACCTCCGGCCAGTTGGCGAGCCGTTCGGCGAAAGCCGGATGCACTTGGCCGTATGCCTTGCCGCCAATCAGCAAAGTCCGGTAATGGGTTTGGTCAAAATTATTGCAAGCCTGGATGCGTTCAAGGTAACTCATGGTGTATCAGCGGTTGTTCGCGGGAAAATTTGTTGAAACTGGAGTACATGGACCAGCTCAACCAGAGTACAGTCAGCAAGCTGAGGACTGCAAGCACCCGCCAAGTCTTGCGGGAAAGCAGGTTCAGGCGTTCGCGTTTCCGCATGTTGGCGTAGATTTCCCGGTGGATATAACCCTGCGCCTGGTTGAACCCGGCAAAATCGATCGTGAAGGTGTCACCTTCATAATGCCGCAGCAATTCCTCCACCAGCGGCGCTTCACGCACGTAGATGGAATGTGCCGATTCAATCGCCCCGTTCCTGTCCAGGTCAGTGACCCCGCTGACTTTGCGCAGGCGGCCATCGGCCTTGTCCTGCAATTGCCAAGTGATGGAGCCTTTCCCCGGAGAAACAGCGGTGTGCGCCACGGTCTGGATGGTGTAGGTTTTTGTCATTGTTATAAACCAGAAAGCCGAAAAACTGCCGCCATTTTAGCATGGGAAAGCGGGCTTTACGCCAGCTTGCGATGAGTTGCGCTACAGAATGGGCGTATCCAATCCCCCCCTATGGCTTGGCCCTCATGATGGGAATGAATCTGTCCGGCAGTTTTGACGGTGCCAGCTTCGGTGCCCAGGCATGGCCATACACCACTTCATAGGTCGCCGGGTAATGGCCATCTGCCAGACGAAAGCTTTCGTAAGCCTGCAAAAACGCCTGCAAACGCGCCTTGCCGGTCAGGCCGTGGTTACGCCCGGAGGTGGCGTTGTTGGCGCCGATGCCCTTGAGGTCGCGCAACAGCCCGCGCACATCGGCGTAGGTCAGGGTGACCATTTCCATATCCATCACCGGGTCGCGGAAACCGGCCTGCAACAGCGCGTCGCCGACATCATGCATATCAACAAAACGGCTGGTGTGGGTAAAGCCGTCCACCTGCCCCCAGCTTGCGCGCAATTCCTTTAGCGTGTCGGGGCCGAAAGTGGAAAACATCAACAGCCCGTCCGGCTTCAACACCTGCACGCATTCACGGAACACGGCGGGCAGGTCATTGCACCATTGCAGCATCAGGTTGGACACCAGCATATCGGCGCTCTGTGGCCGGAATGGCAAATGCGCGGCGTCAGCGCACACCGCCTGCGGCTTGCGGAACCAGCCGCCACGTTTGCGGATTTTCTGCGCCATGCCCAGGGAAAGGTCGACGCCGACAACCCGCGCCTGTTTGTAACGCCGGAGCAAATGCTCCGTCACGAAACCGGTGCCGCAGCCCAAGTCCAGCACGGTTTCCGGCTGCATGCGCACCAAGTCCAACCGCTCGGTCAGGCGTCCGCCGATTTCGCGCTGCAACACCGCGTTGGCGTCATAGGTGGAAGCCGCGCGCTCGAAACCACTGCGGGTTTTGCGTTTGTCCAACTGATAGGGGCTGGTAGTGTCAGACAGCATCCAGCAATGCCCCGCGATGGTTCATGAGAATCTCCAACAAGGTGACAAGCGGGGAAGTATACAGTGGTTAGAGGAAGAGAGGGATGCCCTGTCAAGCCTGCGCTTGCCCTCAATCAGCAACTCAGGCTGCTTTCGTCACAACAAAATCAACATGCACAGCATCATAGGGAAACTCAATTGCCCCTGCTGCCGTCTTGTTGAGGACGCCACAGGCCAGTAATGCCTGCACATCCGCATGGACAGCCCGTACATCACGGTTTAGCCGCCGCGCCAATTCACGAATGGCCATTGCCCCTGCCCCTGTCATCGTGCGGATGATGTCCCAGCGTTTGAGGGTGAAGGTTTTCCATAAGTCTTCTGCACTAGAAAAGGTGATAAAACTCCCCTGCTCCTGACCATCAAAAGCAGCCAGCATGCGCTCACGGGTTTTTTCCAACGCTGCAACTTCAATCGTAATGGTGTTCATGTGTCTGCCTCCAGTGTCCGACATCGGTAAGAAAATCATCAACCAACTGCCGCAGCCCTGTAAACGGGTATGGCACTTCCTTTTGACCCAAATGTTTATGGTTGCCTTTGCCAACTTCATTGTCATAGCGGAGAACACACTCACCATCCACCACAAGTGCCAGTCGATACTTGAAAGGGTGGTCGCTGCCAACAATAGGCTGTGGAACCTGCCAAATCACCAAATCGAGAAAGCTGGTTTCCGACAAAACACGGCGTTCATTGAGAAGTGATTTGGCTTTGGATTTCATGTTGCTCAGGATAGCAACACGCTAGTGTGTTGTAAAGGAAAGCAACATCATGGTCAGCTATTGCCATTAGCATCTGAAAGCATGGCTATTGAATTATTGCTTGCAATATTCATCCGGATCCTTTCCAAGCTTGTCAGCCAAACTTTTGCAAGTGTCCAAGAATGGCTCTATATGTGTTTCGGGGTCTTGGTCGCTTCAGGTGCTGGCGAGACAAGTATATCCCATTGATAATAAAGGTTTAACGATCATTGTCTTCGGCGGACTTTTTGCCAAGACCCCGAAACACATAATGAGCCATTACTTATTGAATTTTGCCAGCCCGAATACAGTAAAGATAAGCGATCTGATAATTTTTTGACGTGATTGGCATCACGCTTTGGGGGGAGGTGCGTAAAAAAATTCAGCCGTAGTGTCGTCAATGCTCATCCAAAAAAGCCCTGACATGTTCCATGAAAAGCTCCGGGTGGGTGACGAAGGGGACGTGCGCCGCGCTGTTCAGCAGCGCGATGTGCTTATACCCCATTTCCGGCAGCGCGTCAGCCAGCGAAGCCGGAATCAGCTTGTCGAGACGCCCCAGCATCCACAGGCTGGGTTGCCTGACCGGCATCTGCGAGAAATCAGCCGTACCCAGGATATTGAGGCCATCCTCCAGCGCTGCCAGGGTGGCGGGATGCGCCATAATGGTTTCGCGCAGGGCGTTGACCACGCGGGAATCAATTTTGGTGCTGAGAAATTGCAGGGCGAAAAAGCGCCTGACCGTTCCCAGATAATCGGTTTGCAGGCTTCTGCCGAAATTGCCGAGCAAATCAGCCGTCACCCCGTGCGGCCAGCCGCCGGACGCCACAAATTTCGGCGTACTGGCGATCAGCACCAGCCCTGCAACCCGCTCCGGCACGGCGTGCGCCAGCCCTTGCGCGATCAGGCCGCCCAGCGACCAGCCCATGATGAACGCGCCCGGCGGGATATGGTCGGCCAGTTGGTCGATGGCGGTTTCCAGAATGCCAAGCGGCAGTTTGCGGCTATGGCCGTGACCGGGCAGGTCGATGCAAGTCACCCGGGCGGACTGCGCCAGCACCGGCAGCACCGGCTGCCAGATGCGGCTGTTCATACCCCAGCCATGCAGGAGGACGACAGGCCTGCCCTGCCCGGTGGTGTTGGTATACAATGCTTTCACGTTTTAACCTGAATAATAAATGGATACGTCATGGCTTACCTGCTGATTGTACTCGCCTACCTGCTCGGTTCAATTTCAACTGCCATCATCACTTGCCGGTTGATGCGGCTGCCCGACCCGCGCACGGTTGGCTCCAACAATCCGGGCGCGACCAATGTGTTGCGGCATGGCGGCAAGAAAGCGGCGGCCATCACCCTGCTGGGGGACTTGCTCAAAGGGCTGGTTCCGGTGCTGGTGGCGCGTTTTGCGTTTGGGATCACCGATTATGGCTGGCTGATCCTGATCGGCATCGCGGCGTTCCTGGGGCATCTGTACCCGGCCTACTACGGGTTCAAGGGCGGCAAAGGGGTGGCGACCGCCATCGGCGTCTTCCTGGGCGTGAATGTGTGGGGCGGGCTGGCGTTCGTCGCAACCTGGCTGCTGATGGCGAAAGGTTTCAAGATTTCCTCACTGGCGGCGCTGATCGCCACCGCGCTCTCCCCGCTGTACTTCTGGCTGCTCACTGGCCACGGCTGGCTGACCGCAGGCGTGGCGTTCATGGCTGTGCTGATTTTCTGGCGGCATCAATCCAATATCCGCAACCTGCTGACGGGCAAGGAAGACAAGATTCAGTCGCGGGAAGGTGCCGAAGCTGACAGCGCCGCCGGGGAAGAGTAAGGGATAGCCTCCCGCAACAGGCGCTCCTGCAATTGGGAAGCAGGCGGCGTCGCCTGCCGTAGCGCCCGGCGCAGGGTGGTGCGGCTGGCGAGGATGTGAAGGCCCTGCTTCGCCCGCGTCACCGCCGTATACAGCAGTTCGCGCCCCAGCAGCGGCGAATCCTCGACCTCCGGCAAAATCAGCAACACTTGGGAAAATTCCGACCCCTGGCTTTTATGGATGGTCATCGCCCAGGCCGTTTCGTGCGCAGGCAAGCGCACCGGTGCAACCGCCCGGTACTGCCCCGCCTCCCCCGCCGGAAACCATACCCGCAACCCTGCATTGGCATCCGGCAAGGCGATGCCGATGTCGCCATTGAACAGGTTTTGCCGGTAATCGTTCTGGGTGACCATGACCGGCCTGCCGACATACCAGGGCTTTTGCGCCGCGTCATGGGCGGGCAGGCGACGCTGCATCACGCCATCCACCCAGGCATTCAGCGTCTCCACCCCCAACCGCCCCTTGCGCAACGGCGTCAGGATGCGCAGGGCGTTGAAGGCGCGGAACACCGCTTCCTTATCCCCCGCCCTGACCGCCGCCACATAATCCCGCCAACTGTGTTGCAGCCAGCCAGCATCCAGGCCAGCCTCTGCATCGTCCAGGGTCACATCGCCGTAAGCGGGTGAATCCAGCACTTCCAGCAAGCGCCCTTCATCCGCCTCACGGATGGCCTGTGCCAGTTGGCCGACGCCATCCCCAACGGCAAAACGGTAACTGGTCTGCAACGCCAGCATTTGCCCGGACAACGCCTCGCCGTTGCACAG
This sequence comes from Candidatus Thiothrix phosphatis, assembly GCF_035668035.1. NCBI lineage: Bacteria > Pseudomonadati > Pseudomonadota > Gammaproteobacteria > Thiotrichales > Thiotrichaceae > Thiothrix > Candidatus Thiothrix phosphatis. Next base: position 96,531 of record NZ_JAYMYJ010000142.1, read on the forward strand.
GTCGCGGAAAATCGAGCCGGTTTCCACCGACGCCAGTTGGTCTTTGTCGCCCAGCAGGATCAGTTTGGCTTCCGGCGGCGTCGCCTCAAACAAATGCGTCATCAGGGAAATGTCGATCATGGAGGCTTCATCCACAATCACCACATCCGCAGGCAGCGGGTTGGCCGCATGATGGCGGAACCCGTTCCGGTTGGGGATGTAGCCCAGCATCCGGTGCAGGGTGCTAGCCTGGTCGGGGATGCAGTTGGCGATTGCGTCCGGCAGGGCCAGCCGCTGGCGGGTTTCACGGATGGATTCCTGCATGCGCATCACCGCCTTGCCGGTAGGTGCCGCCAGCAGGATGCGGGCGGGGTCGGCCCCACCTTCCAGCAGGTGGGCGAGAATCCTGGTGACGGTGGTGGTTTTGCCAGTTCCTGGCCCGCCTGCAATGATCAGGAAGCGGTTGCGCCGGGCCAGTTCGACGGCGCGTTGCTGCAAATCGGCAGGCGCGTCGTCCGCATTGGCAGGCACGCTGTCCATCCTTGCCCGAATGCAGCCTGCCAGGCGCTCTTCGTACAACCAGTAGCGGTATAACCAGGCGTGCGAGCCGCCCACAACCAGCGGCTTGTATTCCCCCTCGCCGCCCACCACCGGCGAGCCGCGCAAAGCGTCTATATCCGCGACCGGCGCATCTGCCAACGGCGCGGCGATCACACCGTCACGGGTACATGCGCTAACGTACTGGATCAGCGCCTGCAAGCTGCGCGTTTCCACATGCCCCCCATCCAGCCGGGACAGCAACCCGGCCAGATGTTCGTCAAGCGGATGCGACGGCGATTGGCTCAAAGCGTTTTCACATGCTCTTTGAGGAAGGCGTTGAAACGTGCGCCGATTTCAGGGTGGCGTGAGGCATATTCGATATTGGCGCGCATATAACCCATCTTGGAGCCGCAATCATGGCTCTTGCCAGTCAGGTGGAAGGCGTTGACCTGGTATTCGCGCATCAGCAAACCGATGGTGTCGGTCAACTGGATTTCATCACCAGCGCCCAACGGGGTGCGCTTCAGCCAGCCCCAGATATGCGGCGACAGCACGTAGCGCCCCACCACCGCCAAATTGGATGGCGCTTCATTCACCCGGGGTTTTTCCACAATGGCGCTCATCGCCACCGACTCGCCCGGTTCCAGCGCGTAGCCGTTAATGTCGACCACCCCATAGGAAGACACCTTTTCCATCGGCACCGGCTCGACCATGATCTGGCTGAAGCCAGTTTCATCGTAAAGCTCCAGCATCATGGCCAGATTGTCCTTGGCCAGGTCGCTGGCGGCGTCGTCAATGATCACGTCAGGCAGCACCACCGCCACCGGCTCATTGCCGACAATCGGGTGGGCGCACATGATGGCGTGCCCCAAGCCCTTGGCCTGACCCTGCCGCACATGCATGATGGTGACATCGACCGGGCAGATGGAGCGCACTTCATCCAGCAACTGCCGTTTGACGCGCTTTTCCAGCATGGTTTCCAGCTCGAAACTGGTGTCGAAATGGTTTTCGATGGAATTTTTACTGGAATGCGTCACCAGCACGATTTCCTTGATGCCTGCGGCGACGCATTCGTTGACCACATATTGGATCAGCGGTTTGTCCACGATCGGCAACATTTCTTTAGGGATGGCTTTGGTCGCGGGGAGCATGCGCGTTCCCAGGCCTGCAACCGGAATGACGGCTTTACGGACTTTATGTTTATTCATGAGTAAAACTCTCTGGCTTTTCCGAAACGATTGGCGGAGCATCATTTTAACATTGTTCTTCCCCTATAATGCCAAAACTTCTCCCCCGAACGGTTATCGTGGGCAAAACGCTTGGCCAATCCCTATTTTGTCTACAAAACAAAAGAAAAGCTTCATTTTTCCTGCAAAAACTGTATACTTAAGCCAGAGATTGTCAACAATCCACATGAGACCCTACTATGTTAGCACCACACACAATAGCAGAAGGCACCTTGGCGGATGTAGCTTCCACCAAACTGACGCAAGCCATCATTACGGGGGAACTGCTCCAAGGCCAAAAGCTCAACGAATCTGATCTGGCGGAACGCTATGGCATCGGCCGCGGCCCCTTGCGCGAAGCCCTGCGGCAACTGGAAGGCATGCGTCTGGTCAGGCGCATTCCCCATGCCGGTGCCCGCGTCGTGACGCTCGACCGGGAAATGATGGCGGATTTGTACGCCGTGCGCGAGGCGCTGGAAGGCATGGCCTGCCGCACCGCCGCACTGCGCATGACGGACGCCGAAATCGCCCACCTGCAAAGCCTGCTGGACAAGCACGCCGAGCAGATCGAAGCGGCTGAAGGGCAGATTTATTTCCAGAACGAAGGTGATTTCGACTTTCACTACCAGATCGCACTGGGCAGCCGCAACCAGATGCTGATCGACCTGCTGGCAGGCGAGTTGTACCAGTTGTTGCGCATGTGCCGTTACCGCACCAGCCGACTGGCGAAACGCACCCGCCCTGCCTTGCAACAACACCGCCAAATCGTTGAGGCGATCGCCGATCGTGACAGCGAACTGGCTGAAATGCTCATGCGCCGCCATATCAGCGGGGCATGGCGAAGTATTAGTGACATGATGGACAAGGAATATGACAGCAACACACTCTCTTACCCCCGGTCAAAAATTGCGTCAGGCAGTTGAAGACAACATCCCCCTGCAAGTTGTCGGGGCCGTAACCGCCAACAGTGCCATCCTGGCCGAAAAGGTTGGCCACAAGGCGCTGTACCTGTCGGGCGGTGGCGTGGCAGCTTCCTCACTGGGCATCCCGGATCTGGGCATCACCACCCTGCATGATGTGGTGGAAGACGTGAAGCGCATCACTGGCGTCACTTCCACACCGCTGCTGGTTGACATCGACACCGGCTGGGGTGGTGCTTTCAACATCGCCCGCGCCACCCGCGAAGTCGCCCAGGCCGGTGCTGCCGGTTTCCACATTGAAGACCAGGTTATGCAGAAACGCTGCGGCCATCGCCCCAACAAGGCCATCGTCAGCCTGGAAGAGATGGTTGACCGCGTCAAAGCCGCTGTTGACGCCCGTACTGATGACAGCTTCGTCATTATGGCGCGCACCGACGCACTCGCCGTGGAAGGCATGCAATCCGCCATTGACCGCGCCATGGCGTGTGTGGAGGCCGGTGCCGACATGATTTTCCCGGAAGCGATGAACAAACTGGAGCAGTACGCCGAATTCACCAAAGCGGTGAATGTGCCGGTGCTGGCCAATATCACCGAATTCGGCGCAACCCCGTTGTACACCACCACTGAGCTGGCAGGCGTTGGCGTCAAACTGGTGCTGTACCCACTGAGCGCCTTCCGCGCCATGTGCAAGGCTGCTGAAAATGTTTACCGTCACCTGCTGGAGGAAGGCACGCAGAAAAATGTGCTCGACACCATGCAGACCCGGATGGAACTGTACGACACCATCGGTTATCACGCATATGAACAAAAGCTGGATGCGCTTTTCGCTAAACAAGGTGCTGAATAAGGGATCACAGAGGAGAGAAAACATGACAGAGCAAGTTTTACCCAAGCCCAAGAAATCCGTCGCCTTGTCCGGCACTGCTGCTGGCAACACCGCCATCTGCACCGTTGGCCGCACCGGCAACGACCTGCACTATCGTGGCTATGACATCCTGGAATTCGCTGAACACGCTGAGTTCGAGGAAATCGCTTTCCTGATCGTACACGGCCACTTGCCCAACAAAGCCGAATTAAGAAGCTATAAAACCAAGCTCAAATCCCTACGCGGCCTACCGATGCCGGTCAGGCAAGCGCTGGAAGCACTGCCCCCCTCCACGCACCCGATGGATGTCATGCGCACCGGCTGCTCCGTCATGGGCGCTTGCCTGCCGGAAAAGGAAAGCCACCCGGAAGCCGAAGCCCGCAATATTATTGACCGCCTGATTGCCAGCTTTGGTTCCATGCTGCTGTACTGGCATCACTACGCCATGAACGGCAAGCGCATTGAGGTGGAAACTGACGACGAAACCGTTGGCGGTCATTTCCTGCATCTGCTGCATGGCACCAAACCCAAGGAAGAGTGGGTGCGCGCCATGCACACCTCGCTGATCCTGTATGCAGAGCACGAATTCAACGCCTCCACCTTCACCGCCCGGGTGATTGCTGGCACCAATTCCGATATGTACTCCTGCGTTACCGGTGCCATCGGTGCCTTGCGCGGCTCGAAACACGGTGGTGCCAACGAAGAAGCCCATCGCATCCAGACCCGTTACCACAGTGCGGATGAAGCGGAAGCGGATATCCGTGAACGGGTCGCCCATAAGGAAATCGTCATTGGCTTTGGCCACCCGGTTTACACCCTTTCTGACCCGCGCAACGTTGTCATCAAGCGTGTCGCCAAGCACCTCTCGGTTGGCAACCGCAATATGCAGATGTATGACATTGCTGACCGCCTGGAATCCGTCATGTGGGAACTGAAGAAAATGTTCCCCAACCTGGACTGGTTCTCGGCTGTTTCCTACGGCCAGATGGGCATTCCAACCGACATGTTCACGCCGATATTCATTATCGCCCGTGTCACCGGCTGGGGCGCACATGTCATTGAACAACGTCAGGATGGCAAGATCATCCGGCCTTCCGCCAATTACACCGGGCCAGAAAACCTGACCTTTGTGCCGTTGGAAGACCGGGTACAAAACTGATGTCACCTGCGCCACCCGTGAAACATCCTGTTAGCAGGATAGCGCGGGTGGCGCTCGTCGTTCTGATCTTCAAAGCCAATTAATTAGCCAATGCCCCTGTAAGGCAATGACCGCCATACAGACCCTAGGTGGACAAATAAATGAATACTGAATACCGCAAACCATTATCCGGAACTTCGCTGGACTATTTCGACACACGCGCAGCAGTCGAAGCCATCCAGCCCGGTTCCTATGACAAACTGCCTTACACCTCCAAGGTATTGGCAGAGCAACTGGTGCGCCGCTGCGAACCGGCAGCACTGACCGATTCCCTCAAACAACTGATCGAGCGCAAACGCGACCTGGATTTCCCCTGGTATCCGGCACGCGTGGTCTGCCACGACATCCTCGGCCAGACCGCGCTGGTCGACTTGGCTGGCCTGCGTGATGCGATTGCTGACAAAGGCGGTGAGCCATCCCTGGTCAACCCGGTCGTGCCTACCCAGCTGATTGTTGACCATTCACTGGCGGTGGAAGCCCCTGGTTTCGACCCGGATGCCTTCCGCAAAAACCGCGAAATCGAAGACCGCCGCAATGAAGACCGTTTCCATTTCATCGAGTGGACTAAAACCGCCTTCAAAAACGTCGACGTGATCCCGGCCGGTAACGGCATCATGCACCAGATCAACCTGGAAAAAATGTCGCCAGTGGTTCAGGCGCGTGAAGGCGTTGCTTTCCCGGACACCTGCGTCGGCACCGACTCCCACACCCCGCACATCGACTCGCTGGGTGTTATCGCCATTGGCGTAGGCGGTCTGGAAGCCGAAACCGTCATGCTCGGCCACCCTTCCATGATGCGCCTGCCGGACATCGTAGGTGTGAAGCTGGTTGGCAAGCGCCAGCCGGGCATCACCGCCACCGACATCGTGCTGGCTATCACCGAATTCCTGCGTAAGGAACGTGTGGTTGGTGCGTATGTGGAATTCTTCGGCGAAGGCGCTGACAGCCTCACCATCGGTGACCGTGCCACCATTTCCAATATGTGCCCGGAATTCGGTGCCACTGCCGCCATGTTCTACATCGATGGCCAAACCATTGATTACCTGAAACTGACGGGCCGTGAACCTGAGCAGGTCGCTTTGGTAGAAAACTACGCCAAAACCACCGGCCTGTGGGCTGACCAGATGACCAAGGCCGAATACGAGCGCGTACTGGAATTCGACCTTTCCAGCGTGGTGCGTAATATGGCTGGCCCTTCCAACCCGCATCGCCGCCTGCCAACTTCCGCCCTGACCGAGCGCGGCATTGCAGACGAAGCCAAACTGGCCTCCGGCAAGACCGAAGAAGCCGATGGCCTGATGCCGGATGGCGCTGTCATCATCGCCGCCATCACTTCCTGCACCAACACGTCCAACCCGCGCAACGTGGTTGCAGCCGGTTTGCTGGCCAAGAAAGCCAACGAGTTGGGATTGGTACGCAAACCGTGGGTGAAATCCTCTTTTGCACCCGGCTCCAAGGTTGCCGAACTCTATCTGAAAGAAGCCAACCTGCTGTCAGAGCTGGAAAAACTGGGCTTCGGCATTGTCGCCTTCGCCTGCACCACCTGTAACGGTATGTCCGGCGCGCTCGACCCGAAAATCCAGCAGGAAATCATCGACCGTGACCTGTATGCGACGGCAGTGCTGTCCGGCAACCGTAACTTCGACGGCCGTATCCATCCGTATGCAAAACAGGCGTTCCTGGCTTCCCCGCCGCTGGTGGTGGCTTACGCCATTGCTGGCACCATGCGTTTCGACATCGAAAACGACACGCTGGGCACCGACAAGAACGGTAACCCGGTTACCCTGAAAGATGTCTGGCCATCTGACGAAGAAATCGACGCTATCGTGGCGGCTTCCGTCAAGCCGGAACAATTCCACCAGATCTACATCCCCATGTTCGACCTGGGCGAAGTGGAAGCAGCCAAAAGCCCGTTGTACGACTGGCGCCCCATGTCCACCTACATCCGCCGCCCACCTTACTGGGAAGGCGCACTGGCGGGTGAACGCACCCTGAAAGGCATGCGCCCGCTGGCAGTCCTGCCGGACAACATCACCACTGACCACCTGTCGCCTTCCAATGCGATCCTGATGAACAGTGCGGCAGGTGAATACCTGCACAAAATGGGCTTGCCGGAAGAGGACTTCAACTCTTACGCAACCCACCGTGGTGACCACCTGACCGCGCAACGCGCCACCTTCGCCAACCCGAAACTGATCAATGAAATGGCAGTTGTCGATGGCGAAGTGAAACAGGGATCCCTGACCCGCGTTGAACCAGACGGCAAAGTCATGCGCATGTGGGAAGCCATCGAAACCTATATGGACCGCAAGCAGAACCTGATCATCGTTGCCGGTGCTGACTACGGCCAAGGTTCTTCGCGTGACTGGGCGGCCAAAGGTGTGCGTCTGGCAGGCGTGGAAGCCATCGTGGCGGAAGGTTTCGAACGTATCCACCGCACCAATCTGGTGGGTATGGGCGTGCTGCCACTGGAGTTCAAGGCTGGCGATACCCGCAAGACCTATGCTATCGACGGCACGGAAACCTATGATGTGGAAGGTGAAATTGCCCCACGCGCTGACCTGACGGTGGTCATGCACCGCAGGAACGGCGAAACTGTGCGCATTCCAGTCACCTGCCGTCTGGACACAGCTGCTGAAGTGCGTGTCTACAAGGCTGGCGGTGTGCTGCAACGCTTTGCACAGGACTTCCTGGAAGGAGCAGCGTAATGTCCCAGGTTCCGCAAATCAAAGTCCCCGCCACATATATCCGTGGCGGCACATCGAAAGGTGTGTTCTTCCGGCTGGAAGACCTGCCGGAAGTGGCGCAGGTTCCGGGCAAAGCCCGTGACCGCCTGTTTCAGCGTGTGATTGGCAGCCCCGACCCTTATGCTGCCCATATCGACGGCATGGGCGGCGCGACTTCCAGCACCAGCAAGTGCGTGATTTTGTCGAAAAGTTCACGCCCTGATCATGACGTGGATTACCTCTACGGCCAGATTGCCATCGACAAGGACTTCGTGGACTGGAGCGGCAACTGCGGCAACCTGTCCACCGCTGCTGGCGCTTTCGCAATTCATGCTGGGTACATTGATGCCGGGCGCTTGGCACAGGATGGTGTCTGCACCGTGCGTATCTGGCAGGCCAATATCAGCAAGACCATTATCGCGCATGTGCAGGTTCGCAATGGTCAAGTGCAGGAAACCGGCGATTTCGAGCTGGATGGAGTGACCTTCCCGGCGGCGGAAATCATTCTGGAGTTCATTGATCCGTCCGATGACAGTGAAGACGGCGGCAGCCTGTTCCCGACTGGCAATCTGGTCGATGAGCTGGAGGTCCCCGGTGTCGGCAGCTTCCCTGCCACCATGATCACCGCCGGTATTCCGACCGTGTTTGTGAATGCGGCGGATATTGGTTACACCGGCACTGAACTGCGTGAGGCGATCAATACCGACCCGGCAGCGCTGGAGCGTTTCGAGAAAATCCGCGTGGCGGGCGCTTTGCGCATGGGTTTGATCAAGACCCCTGAAGAAGCGTTAACCCGTCAGCACACGCCGAAAATTGCGTTTGTTGCACCACCGGCCGACTATGTGGCCTCCAGTGGCAAGACCATCAGCGCCTCTGAAATCGACTTGCTGGTGCGCGCCTTGTCGATGGGCAAGCTGCATCACGCCATGATGGGCACCGCAGCGGTTGCCATTGGCACCGCAGCCGCCGTACCGGGTACGCTGGTGAATCTGGCTGCCGGTGGTGGTGAACGCAATGCGGTACGCTTCGGGCATCCATCCGGCACGCTACGGGTCGGTGCGGAAGCACAACAGGTCAATGGTGAGTGGGCCGTCACGAAGGCGATCATGAGCCGCAGTGCGCGTATTTTGATGGAAGGCTGGGTGCGCATTCCCGGCGATAGTTTTTAAATAATGTAAATTTACTGCTACTTTAGAATTCCGGCCCCGCCTCCTGCTAGAAAGGCGGGGCCGAAGATTAAACCCGATGGAGGAGTTGACGATGAGTTATAAAGCCGAATATCAGCGGTCGATGGATGACCCGGAAGGTTTTTGGAAAGAAAAAGCCGAAGCCCTGAGCTGGTTTAAGTTTCCTGAGAAAATCCTGTCCCAGGATGAGCATGGCATTTACCACTGGTTCGCCGATGGTGAAATGAACACTGCCTACATGGCGCTGGATTATCACGTCGAAAATGGACGTGGCGACAATATCGCCATGATTTATGATTCACCGGTCACCGACACCAAAACCCAGTACACCTTTACCCAGTTGCGTGACGAAGTCGCCAAAACTGCCGGTATGCTGGCCGGATTGGGCGTGGAAAAAGGCGACCGCGTCATCATTTACATGCCCATGATCCCGGAAGCGGTCATCGGCATGCTGGCCACCGCCCGCATTGGTGCCATCCACTCCGTCGTGTTCGGCGGCTTTGCCCCGCCAGAATTGGCCGTCCGCTTGGAAGACGCCCAGCCGAAAGTCATCCTGTCCGCCTCCTGTGGCATCGAAATCAAGCGCGTCATTGAGTACAAACCGCTGCTCGACAAAGCGATTGCGCTCTCTTCCCACAAACCCAGCAGCTGCGTCATGTTCCAGCGCCCACAGGCGACCGCCACCTTGGTGGAAGGCCGTGACTACGACTGGAAAACCCTGCTGGAAACTGCCGAGCCTGCTGAGTGCACGCCAGTCAAGGGCACTGACCCGCTGTACATCCTGTACACCTCCGGCACCACTGGCAAGCCTAAAGGCGTCGTGCGTGAAAACGGCGGCCACGCTGTCGCCATGAACTACAGCATGGAAGCCATTTACAATATGCAACACGGCGATGTGTTCTGGGCGGCATCCGACGTGGGCTGGGTGGTCGGCCATTCCTACATCGTATACGCCCCACTGCTGCGCGGTTGCACCACGATCGTGTACGAAGGCAAGCCGGTCATGACCCCGGATGCGGGCGCGTTCTGGCGCATCACCGAAGAGTACGGCGTCAAGGGCCTGTTCTCTGCGCCAACAGCGTTCCGCGCCATCAAGAAAGACGACCCGAATGCTGACATGGTGGGCAAATACGACATCAGTTCGCTGGAATACATCTTCTCCGCCGGTGAGCGCCTTGACCCGCCAACCCAGGAATGGATGATGGAGAAAACCGGCAAGCCGGTCATCGACCACTGGTGGCAGACTGAAACCGGCTGGGGCATCACCGCCAACCTGCAAGGCATCGAACCAATGCCGATCAAGTTGGGTTCCTCCACTGTGCCGACCCCTGGCTTCAATGTGCAGATTCTGGATGAAAACGGCCATCATCTGGGCAAGAACGAGCAGGGCTACATCGCCCTCAAGCTGCCCCTGCCGCCTAGTTGCCTAGCAACCATCTGGGGCAATGTCGAGAAGTTCAAGGAAAGCTACCTGAACAGCTTTGAAGGCTACTACGCCAGTGGCGACGGTGGCTACATCGATGACGACGGCTACGTTTTCGTCATGGGCCGCGTTGACGACGTCATGAACGTTGCCGGTCACCGCCTGTCTACCGGCGAAATGGAAGAAGTCGTGGGCGGCCATCCGTCCGTTGCCGAATGTGCGGTTATCGCCCGTGATGACGACCTGAAAGGCCAGATTCCAATCGGTCTGGTTGTCCTCAAGACTGGTGCCGACGTTGACGAGGAAACCCTGTCCAAGGAACTGGTGCAGATGATCCGCAGCAGCATCGGCGCGATTGCCTGCTACAAGGACACCTACATCGTCAAACGCCTGCCGAAAACACGTTCCGGCAAAATCCTGCGTAAGAGTATGCGCCAGATGGTGAATGGCCAGCCGTATGCGGTGCCATCCACTATTGATGATGTGACGATCATGCCGGAGATTGAAGCGCAGTTGCGTGAGAAAGGTGTGATTAGCTAAACAGCCCTACGTTTTTCATTTGATCAGGTCGCCTCCTGAACAAGGGGGGCGGCCAAACATCAGATACACACCTCCCCCGAAAAGGGGAGGCGTGCGTATCGGTCAGTCTTCTTTGTATTCTTTGTGGCAGGCCTTGCAGGATTCGCCAACTTTGCCGAATTGTGGCTTGATTGCCGCCATGTCGCCGCCTTTGGCGACTTCAGCCAATGAGGCGGCCTCTATCTGGAAGGTTTCCATTTTTTTCTTGAAGTCGTCCATGTTCTCCCAGATTTTGGATTTGGCTTCCGTCTTGCCCATATCGCTGCCTTCGATGAAGCCGTTGATGGGAAACTTGCTTAGGGTGGCGACAGCCTCAGCGTTTTTCAGGAACTCCTCAGCGTTGAATTCCTTCTCCCCCTTGACCATGCCCGCCATCGGGCCAAAATGATACTTGATCATGTGGAAAGCATTCTGGCGGTAACCAATGGCCATTTCTTCCGGCGATTTTGCTTCGTCTTCATGCGCCATGACGCTGGAAACAAAACCAATGCTGATGACGGCGATAGTGATTGCTGCTGTTTTCTGAAACAGGTTCATGTTAGCTTCTTCCATTGTTGGTTTAAGGGTAGTCCAAATAATTTGGAGCCATTATTTTCGCAGTTTCTGCCGCATTTGTTCAATAAATGCGTATGCTGGCGAGTAATGGTTGTAAATTGGCGTCAGCTTCCCATTGAAGGTGCGCTTGAAGCGGTTGATGCCCTGCATGACCGGGTCGCTGGCGTCCACCACATATCCACCCCAGTCGTAGGTGTGGAAACCTGCCGCCTTGAAGTGCCGCATCCCTTGCCAATGCAGGCAGCGGTTGGCGAACCCCAACGCGCGGCGCAGATCGGCATTATCGCTGTAATTTTGATGGCCTGCGGATATCAGCAGATTGACCACGCCGGATGAAGGCGACAACAAGTAAAAATGGCAAATGACAGGCTTTCCCTGGTGATCCACACTGAAAATGCAGTAATTCTCCCTACCGATGGCGTTGGCGTCTTCTTCCGCAAAGCTGGAGAGTCCGCGCCGCTGCGCAAAGGCGTTATACAGCGGCATAAACAATTCCAGTTGGGTGGCCAGATTGAGCGTGAACTGTTGTTCCTGTTCGCAGCGCCGGATCTGGCTGCGGGTGTCTTTAGGAAAATTCTGGAAAATGCTCTCTTCAGGCGGGGTAAGGTCAGTCAACAGGGTATGCCGGTGCTCTGTGCGGAAGCAACGGGGCTTGGTTTCCGAATAGCAATCCATGTAGGCGGTAGGCAACAAATGCTCTGCCCAGTTGGAATGGCTGGCAGAGGCGAAATAGTGTTTCCGGATCGGGACGCCAAATTTTGTTTGTTCTACAAGCATAATTATTGTTTGAATAGTTGTTGAAATACATCGGATTTTTGTATTTGATCGGCCACCAGCTTATGCCCATTTCCGTTCCAATGCCAGTCCAATGGGACGAAGTCGACAGCTTGCCCATCTTGTTGCGCCTGATAAAACGTTGGGTGCATATCCAGCACTTCGTAGCCATGCCCCTTAGCTGCTTGCGCAAAATACTGGCGCATCAGGCCGAAATAGCTGTTGTCCGCCGCCTGTTGCATGGCTGGGTTGCGGACTTCACGCATGCCGTCCAGGACGAACAGGATTTTGTCCGGCGGCAACCCGCTCTTTTGGGGCAAGTATTGGAAAAACAGGTCAACCACCCGCTTGGAGTCGGCTAGCTTTTCCGCATCCACAATGGCGTCCACGCCACCGAAGCGCACCGGGGCTTGGGCTTTGGAGGCCAGTTTTTGCAGCATGTCATCAGGGCTTAACTGCATCGTCAGATACAGGTAGCGCACCAATGCGGAATGCCGCAGCAAGTCGCGCAGCGCCCCACGGCTACCGTTGTATTCCAGCAATTGGAGGCGGGCGTTGCTATTGGCTTTGGTGAACAGGTGCATGCCAGGGCTGGACAGCTTGCGGTATTTCAGCAGGCTTTCATCGAAATCATTGGCGATAACGGCAAACGCCATGGCTTTGGGCTGAAATTCCTGACGGGCAAAATCGGCGAAGGCAAGGTATTGGGAAAGCGGGGCGCTCTGAATGCCGATGCCATAAAACCTGCCCCGCTTGCCCAATTGCTGCTGGATCAGCGCCTGTGCAGTTGCGGTGTTGGCGACTTGCTGGGCTTCAACGAAACTGTCACCGATCAGCATCATCAGCGGTTTGTTGGTCGGCGCATAATCCTGGTCACTGAGGAAGCCGTAATTGTTGGCGTGTTTGTCCTGCACAACCTGGAAATTCCAGCCTGCGCTGTAGCGGACAGTGGAATTGGGTGGGTAATGGATAATTGGGTGGGCGGCATTGACCGGCATCGCCATGAAGGGATCCCGAACCGGCAGGAAATGCATGGCCAATTCCAGGCTTGCCAGCGCAACCGTCAGCCCGATCAATATGGACAGTAGCCGAAACAGCCATTCTTTTGGCGGCGGTTTGCCGTTATGCATGGATTCCATTCCCGTTGAGCGTTCTTAGCCACACAGCCTAAGCTGTGGAAGAAAAATCTCCCCGGCATCAATTGGATAGGTGGTAGCAAGGAGCGGATAAGGCCACTTTAATGCATAGGCTTACCCCCCTACACGGCAATTTATCTTGAAACTCCAGAGGTGTTTCGGAGACCTGGGTTTTACAAAACTTAACATTTCTTTCCTTGAACGAAAACTGAACGCAGGCTGATAATTGCGCGTGTCATTTTTGACCTACGTCATAAATTTATTTGAGGAGTTTGCAATGCAAGCAACAAGCGTTGACGCAACAGCCAACATGGAAGTGGCCGACATTATTGACAAAAAAAATCAGGTGTTTATTGACGCCAACAAGGCGCGCCTGGCCAACCTGGGCCAATACTCCACCGAAGCGTTGGAATGGCTGATGATGGAGCACTATCAATTTTCCTTTGCCAATGTTCACTTCCTCACCGACGCATCAGAAAAAACCGCTGCGTTTGACACGGATGCCGTCGCCAACGAACTGGTCCGTAACTGTGCCGAAGAAAACGGCCACGCCGCCATGTACCGCGCTGCATTGAAAAAAGTGGATTGCGATGTGGAGCAACGCGAAGACTTCGCGCCCACCACCCATTTCCTGGCCACCATTGACAAGCTTTCCAATGGTGAACCCTCTGCCGTGCTGGGCACGATGTTCGCCACTGAAACCGCCGCCATTTTCGAACATGAAGTCTTCCGCGACATTTCCAAGGAAGTCATCAAGCGCCGTAACTGGGGCGCTGTCGGTGACGACTTGGTTTGGTTCCATGATATGCACCTGGGCGGCGTTGAACAGAGCCACCGCGAAGAACTGGGCGTATTCCTGCGTGGCATCACACCGGCTCAAGGCATTGCGGCCAAAGACGGTGAGCGCCCAACCATTGACACCCAGAAAGCCCTGGCAGGTGCTGAAAAAGCGATTGAAACCATGAAGGTTTGGTGGATTGACCTGCTGGCCGAAGCCACCGCCATCAGCCAATCGCGCGCCCGCGCGGTCGCCTAACCCTGCCACCAGTGGAGGCAGGCCATCCGTCATGAAGCCACCCGCTGATCAGACTGTGCTTCAAAAAAACAGCTCTCCGCCTCAACAGGCGGGAGAGCCTGTTGTTGTGGTTGGGGCTGGAGCCGCTGGGTTGGGCTGCGCATTGGCGACTGCTGCCCGAGGCACCGAAGTTGTGTTGGTGGAAAGCAGCGCCAGTACGGGCGGCACTGTCAGCCAGGCATTGCTGCACACAATTGGCGGATTGTTTGACGACCAGGGCGGATTGCTCAACCCCGGCTTGTGCGCCGAACTGGTTGGGCGGCTTGTTCAGGCCAGCCCGCAGACCAAAAAGCGCCGCATTGGCAAAACGTGGGTGCTGGACGTCGACCCGGCCATCTACACCCAGGTTGTGACGGGCTGGGTCGCGGAAACGCCTGCCATCAAAGTGTTTTACCAAGCCAACATCAACAGTATCAGCATTGCTGACGGCTGCATCACCCAGGCCAGCATCCGCCACCACGAGGGTGCGGTTACCCTGCATCCACACGCCTTGCTTGATGCCACCGGCAATGCCGACATTGTGCGCCGCATTGACCCCAGCTTGGTCAGCGAAGGCTTGGCGCTGGCGGGTTACATCCTGCAAATACGGGGAGTTGCGCCCAATGCGCTCCAGTTTCCCCAAAGCATTGCGCTGCTACGGGAAATCCGCAAAGCAGCGGCGGCAGGGCAATTGCCGGAAGCATGCGCCACCGTCTGGCTGGATACGGGGGTTTACCCGGATGAAATTTACGCCAAGTTCAATCTCAGCGCATCCAGCTGGCAGCCAGGGCAGATGCAGCAGGCGGCGGCGCAATTGCTGGCGTTCCTGCACACATTCCCGGCATTCGCAAGCGCCGCCATTCACGCCCATGGGCAGTTGGGCATCCGCGATGGCGGGCGCATCCAGGGCGAATACTGCCTGACGGAAGCCGATGTCGTCACTGGCAGGCAATTTGCGGACGCCGCCTGCCAAGCTGCTTGGCCGATTGAGCACTGGCATCCGGACAAAGGCGTCACCTTGGAATACCTGCCTGCTGGGCAGTCCTACGCCATCCCCTTGCGCTGCCTGCAAGTCGCCGGTTTCCGCAACCTGTGGGCGGCTGGCAAATGCCTTTCCGCCGAGCCGCGCGCGCAAGCTTCAGCACGGGTGGTCGGCACCTGTTGGGCAATGGGCGAAGCCGTTGGCAAACACCTTGTTGGGAGCTCTGAATGAAACTGAATCTGGCCGAACATTTCTTTCATAAGGCGGAAACGCAACCGGATCATCCCCTGATCCTGGGCCAAGAAGCAGGTGACATCACCAGCTATGCAGGATTCCGGGATGAAATTCAGGGGCTGGCGGAACAATTGCGCAGCGCAGGCATCCGGCGTGGCGACAATATTGGCCTGCAATACCCCAGTGGCGGCCACTACATCGCTTTCGTCTATGCCGTCTGGACGTGTGGGGCTTGCGTGACCCCGTTGCCGCTGGAGCTGACCGCCGCTGAAAAACAGCAGGTGTTCGAACATGTGCACATGGACGCGGTGATTTCCCACAGCCGCCTGTTGGCGCAGGTAAAAGCCAACACACAAGGGGACGCAACGCCGCTCATGCACCAGGCTGTTTTCGTCCAGGCCCAATCCAGCTGTAGCGCACCGCCTGAACTGGCCGGGGTGAACGCCGCCTTTATCCGCTTCACTTCCGGCACTACCGGCAACGCGAAAGGCGTGGTGCTGTCGCATGAGGCCATCTACGAGCGCATTCACGCCGCCAACAAGGTGCTGAAGATCAATGAACAGGACAGAATCCTGTGGCTATTGTCGATGGATTACCATTTCGCCGTCTCGATCGTGGCCTACCTCAGCTTCGGCGCCAGCATTATCCTGCCCAAGAACAGCTTCGGCATTACCTTGCTGAACGCCGCCAGCAACCACAACGCCACCTTTATTTACGGCTCCCCCACCCACTACATGCTGATGGTGCAGGATGACAGTGGGGCCGTGTTGCCACCTGCCTTGCGGCTGGCGATTGTCACCACCACCGCCTTGCGCGCTGAAGCCGCCGACGCCTTTTACGGGCGCTTCGGGCGGGTGCTGAATGAAACCTACGGCATTATTGAGCTGGGCCTGCCCGCCATCAACACCAGCCAGTCACGCGACAAACAGGGTTCCGTCGGCCAGATCACCCCCGATTACGAGCTGCGCCTGGAATGCCAAGACGGGCAGGAACACGGCGAAATCACCGTCAGAAGCAAAGGTATGCTGGACGCTTACTATTCGCCCTGGCGTCCCCGTGCCGACATTCTGGCGGAACAGGGCGGCTGGTTCCATACCGGCGACCTGGGCAAGCTGGATGAGGATGGCTTCCTCTACATCGTTGGCCGCAGCAAGGAAATGATCAGCGTCGGCGGGATGAAATTTTTCCCGGAAGAAGTCGAGACAGTGCTGGAAAGGCACCCTGCCATTCAGGCGGCCTGCGTGTTTGGCGTCAAGAACCAGCAATGGGGTGAACCGGCCTGGGCGCACTTGGTGCTAACCGAAGGTGAAACTGCACCAGATAACGACGCCCTGCGCGCTTACTGCCGACAATTCCTGACCAGCCACAAGATTCCTGGCCGGTTCCAATGGGTCGGACAGTTGGCCTATACCGCCAGCGGCAAAAAGATCCGCAACCCCGACAAATTAAACCTTTCCCAATGAGAACGACCATGGACATACAGGAAACCCTACGCCATTACATTATCAATGAAGCGCTGAATGGCCAGGAGCCAGCAGGCTTTGATGATGATTATGACCTGATTGACTCAGGCACCATTGATTCGCTGTTCATGATGAACCTGGTGGCCTATCTGGAACAGGAGCACCACGTTGAGTTCGGCATGAATGACATGGTGCCCAAGCATTTCAAGTCCGTTAAGGCATTGGCTGAATTTGTGAAAAGCAAGACGAATTGAGGGCGTGACACATGCATCCTGACCATTATGATGTTGTCATTTGCGGCGCTGGCCTGGCTGGCCTGACCCTGGCGTTGCAACTGCGCAAACGGCTACCGGAAAGCAGCATCCTGGTGCTGGAAAGGACGGCGGGGCCATTGCCTGCGGGCATCCACAAGGTGGGCGAATCCACCACGGAAGGCGGCACCTATTTGCTGCGCGAACTCGCGGGTTTGAAGGAATACGTCGAATCCACCCACATCAAGAAACTGGGGCTGCGCTTCTTTGGTTCCGGCCACCGCCATGACGGTTTTGCCAAGCGTTTTGAGATCGGCGACACCCTGTTTGCCCGCAACACCTCGTACCAGTTCGACCGGGGCATCCTGGAAAATGATTTGCGCGTTTTTTGCCGTGATGCAGGCGTGCAGATTGAAGAAGGCGTGACGGTCAAGAACATCCGGTTTGAAGCCGACCAGCACACCGTCAGTTTTGCCAGACCGGAACAGGATGCACTGGCGAGTGTTACTTGCCGCTGGCTGGTGGATGCGACCGGCAGGCGCCGTTTGCTCCAATCCAAACTGGGCACGGCCAAACCATTGGCGCACAAGGCCAGCTCCACTTGGTGGCGTTTGCAGGGCGATTTTGATGTCGCCGCCATGGCACCCAAAGACGATACGGCCTGGCATGAGCGCGTGGTTTCCCGCCGCTGGTATTCCACCAACCACCTGTTTGGCCCTGGCTACTTTATCTGGATTATCCCGCTGTGTTCGAACATGACCAGTATCGGCATTGTCGCCGATGAGGGCATGCACCCAGTGCGTGACCGCCACACCATGGAAAAATCCCTGGCGTGGTTGGCCGAATACGAGCCGGATCTGCACAACTTCATCAAGGATGAAACGCCGCTGGACTTCCGCATGATGAAGGATTTTGCCTACACCACCACCCAGGCGTTTTCGGCAGACCGTTGGAGCTGCATTGGCGAAGCGGCGGCATTCACCGACCCGCTGTACAGCATGGGGACTGACCTGATTGCTGTGGGCAACCGCATCACCGCCCGCCTGATCGAGCTGGATGCGGCAGGCCAGTTGGATGAGGCCATCGCTGCGCAATACAACGCCTTCTACCTGTACGTGGTGGATACGGCGGCAGAACTGTTTACCGGCATGTACCCGGCGTTTGACAGCGATGAAGTGGTGATCCTCAAGATCATGTGGGACATCGGCTGTTACTGGGGCTTCTTCTCGCAGCTCAGTATCCAGGATTTTCTCTACCAGCCGGAATTGTTGCCGCAGTTGCTGGCGCTGGCCACACGCCTGCGGGCCGGCAACGCCAAGGTGCAACACGCATTCCGCCAGACAGCAGATGCGGCGCGCAGCCGGGACGACACCGCCAAGTCAGGCTTTTACAATTTTGGCGGCGTCTCGGGGATCACCGATATGCGCGCCAAAGTGACAGACCGGAAAAGCATCCAGGACATCGCCAACAACATCGC
Source organism: Candidatus Thiothrix phosphatis (assembly GCF_035668035.1). NCBI lineage: Bacteria > Pseudomonadati > Pseudomonadota > Gammaproteobacteria > Thiotrichales > Thiotrichaceae > Thiothrix > Candidatus Thiothrix phosphatis. The sequence continues at coordinate 115,100 of NZ_JAYMYJ010000142.1, forward strand.
TTTCATGGAGCAGTTTGCCGTCACTTTGTGCCGCTTGCTGGAAACCGGCGAGGGTGAAAGCCCGTTGCCAGCCGCCAACGATGCAGATGACGCCGAAGATGCCGAAGAGCTGGAGATGTTGCTGGGCAAGCTGGCGACCTACCTGACGCCGGTTGGCCAGGTAAGCTTGCTGCCGGGCAGAGGCTACACCTGTTGATGCTGAAAGCACCATTCCTTGGTGATTTCCAAGGCCCGAATGCTTGGGGCTGGTGTGTTCACAACCCCCGTTTTATACAGAAAGTAGGTTAGTTAAATGTTAGTTTCTGAGAGTAAAGCAACCAACGCGCAGTACAGGGAAGCTCATTCGGCGCAAGAAATATTGCTGGCTGCCGGAGAATCTTTGCAAATAGCTAACAGCGCCTTTGCTGCGACGGTGACTGAGGGCTTCCAGCCAAGCATGTTGGCGGGCATTGCCAATGGGAAGATCCCTGCGTTGCATATGCAAAACGCAGTCGACCCGGCATGGTGTGATCAGGTGGCGGAGCAGTTCAAGCAACACCCTGCCACCCAAAAAGAGGGTGTGACCCCGCCCATTTATTCGTTGGGGACGCACCTGTATTCCTGCCCGAAAGGGGAAGAGGCGGCTTGCTACTTTCAGGGCCTCGAACAAAGGAATGAGGCGATTGCCAGTGTGTTGCCGGGTGGCTACGATCCGATCGTCTCTTTCCTGCAGGACGCTTGCAGATTGAATGACATCCAGTTTGAATATTTGTCCCATAACGGCGTCAGTGTGCGTCACGGCGCTTTGCGGATGTGGGGGGAAGGTTCGCAAACGTCAACGGATAGCCGCTGTTACTTTGCCGTTCCGCACGAGGACTATGAAGAAACCAACGCCGAGCATCCCTTGCCACAGATTCATGACGCCAACAATGTCTACAGCATCATCCTGTGCATTGATGCTGTGCCTGACAGGGAGCCGGAAACCATCGTATGGGACCGGCGCATGACCCTGGAGGAGATCCGCACGCCCCATAACAAACATGCCTGGGCTTCTTACGGCTACAATGAATCCCTGGTCGAAGGGGTGGATTCCATCCTGTTTCGGCTGAAAAAAGGCGATGCCGCGATTATTCCCGCCCACAACATACATGCCGTCATTGGTTACCCCGGTTTTCGCCGCTGCACTTACATGGCGTTTTTCCACTTCATCAAAACAACGCCAGCCGGATTCAGCAAAATGGTCTTTCGAACCTGATGTTCCCGTGTTGTAAACTAATCGTCCAAACCCCTTTTTTACACCAGTGAACAATCCTTACATGATGAATACACATTTGAAGTATCTGGAAGACACCTATGCCGATACAGGCGCAGGTGTTGTCGTGCGTGTTGGGCGCGATGAACGTGGCGCTTACCTTGTCCTGGACCAGACGGTCTTTTACCCCCAAGGCGGCGGCCAACCTACCGACACCGGCAGCATCCAAGCGGCACAGGTTGAGATGGAAGTTAGCTTCGTCGGTTTCAGTGAAGGCGAAGTGCTCCACTACCTCGCAACAGAACCTGCGGATTTTGAGGCATTGGTTGGCCAGTCCTGCGAGCTGCGCGTGGATCAGGCGCAACGCTTGCAACACGCGAAACTGCACACGGGCGGCCACCTGATCGCCGCCATTATCGATGCGCAACGCGGCCCGTTGCGGGCAGTCAAGGGTTTCCATTTTGCGGATGGCCCCTATGTCGAGTTTGAAGGCAAGCCGGAGGGCGAACCCGAACCCTTGCTGGCGGCGTTACAGGCGCAAATTGATGTGCTCATTGCCGAAGGCGCGCCGGTGACGGCTGAAATGGTGACTTACGATGAACTGAAGCAACGCTGCTGGAGCATCCCCTCCTATCTGCCCGAGGACAAACCCCTACGGGTCGTCACCATTGGGCAGATGGACGCGGTTCCCTGTGGCGGCACGCATGTGGCCAATCTGGCCGAACTGGGCAGCCTCTCCGTGCTGAAAATGAAAAGCAAAAAGGGCAACACCAAGATCAGCTACCGGGTGGGCGGCGAAGCTTAAGCCTGCTGTTGGCGCCAAGCCAATCGATTATTGAAAAACTTAGTGAGAGCAATATGTTAGACAAGATACTGGCGGTGTGGGGAACTCCACGCACCCGTTCCACCGCTTTTTTATGGATGATGAAACAGCGCGGTGACTTCCATACCTTTCATGAGCCTTTTGGGCAGTCCTACTATCTCAGTGAAGACCGGAAAAGCGAACGGGCAGCCGATCAGCCCCGGCAAGCCAACCTGAACTATCAGGCGATCCTGAGCATGCTCGAGTCCCACAATGGCTTGGAGGGGCGTTCGGTCTTCATCAAGGATCTGTCCTACCACATGAAAGGTGTGTTTGACACGGCGTTCATGTCCCACTTTCATAATGCGTTCCTGATCCGTGACCCGGCAAAAACACTGCCGTCGCTGTATTCCTTGCTGCCGGATTTCACCGATGAAGAAGTCGGCTACGACACGCAATACCAAATGTATGAACAGGTGCTTGCCGCCAACCCCGGCTCGCCTCCCGCCATTATTGACGCGGATGACCTGGTGGCCAACCCGGAAGGGATTGTACGGGCTTTTTGCGACAGCATTGGCATCCCCTTTATCGAAAAATCCTTGCAGTGGGACAATATCCCCCCTTCGACCAAGCTGACCTGGTGGATCGGCGGCGACAGCCATCACGACAACCTGAAAACCAGTACCGGTTTCAAGACCGAGCGTTTCAAAAAGTACTTCGATATAGCCGAAGTGCCCAAGTTGGCACAGGCTTATGACCAGTGCTTCCCCTACTATGAAAAGCTCCATGCCAACCGCCTGAAGCCATGATCCTGATCCCTGAGACAACCAAGGAAGCAATCCATGCCCCGTTTTGAAGTTGAATCCACGCTGGACCACCTGTGCAAACCTTCATTGGTGCAGCTCCAGCCCAACCTTTTTGCGGCGAAATTCGATCTGATGAAGATCGTTCCTGCGCGTTATATCGTCGAACAGGCATTGAAAAGTGGCGAGCTGAAGCCAGACGGGCTGGTGGTGGAAAGCAGTTCCGGCACGTTTGCGCTGGGTTTGGCACAGACCTGCGCCACGCTGGGGCTGAAGCTCACACTCAAGACCGGGTGGCTGGAGCCGATTGTGGAATGGCGTTTGCGCCATCTGGGTGCGCATATTGACACCGTCACCAACGATGCGGGCAATCTGCGCGAAATCCAGGAACAGCGGTTCGCGCTGGTGCAGAAAACCCTGGATGAAGTGCCTGGGGCGTTCTGGACTAGGCAACACGACAACCCACAACATCCGGCAGCTTACGAACCCATTTCACACGAAATTGGCAAGACCTTGGGCAAGGTCGACATTCTCGTCGGCACCGTGGGCAGCGGCGGCTCGTTATGCGGATTTGCCCGGCCACTGCGCGAGGCCAACCCCGACCTGAAAGTGATTGCGGTGGACCATAATATGTCCGCCATTTTCGGCCTGACTTCCGAACAAGTTTATCCGCTCTGCGAGGAAAACTGGCTGTCCATGCTGGGCATGGGTTCAGACATCATTTTCCCCAATGTCTGCCACGCCGCCTGCGATGAAGTGCATTGGGTGCCGATTGCGCAGATGATCAATGCCGTCCATGAACTGCACCGGACAACCGGCTTGTTTGTCGGCCCCACCTCTGGTGCCGCCTTGTCGGTGGCGAACTGGTGCGCCCGTAACCATCCGGACAGCCGGGTGCTGGCGGTATTCCCGGATCATGGCATCCGCTATATGGACACGCTCTTTAACCCAGCCTGGTTGAACGACAATGCTGCAGAACTGCGGCGCACTTGGGCTGAACCGGTGCTGTGCCAGTCACCTACCGAAGTGGCGGGTGAATGGGCCCGGTTCCCGTGGGGGCGCCGCACCTATGAGGAAGTCTTCGGCTATCCGCCAGCCCACCGGGAACGCCGCACAAGCGAGGACACGGCGGCATGAGCAAGCACCTGACATCCAGGATGAGGGTTCCGCGTGAACTGGAAATTGTCCTGAATGGGCCGATAGGCCCGCAGCGGTTACAAGATGACACCATTATCATTGATGAGGATGGTTGGTATCGCACACTTACGCCTTCGGCTACGTTTTCGAGTGTTTCCGCCGCCAACGAGATAATGTTTTGTAACCTTGACAGGAAAAATCCTGATCAGCATCTCGATGCAGTGATCGCCGAATATCAACAGCGTGGCCTCCCCCTTGTCTGGTGCGTCTATCCCTGGACGCAGCCGCAGGATTTGGGTGAGCGGTTGCGTGCGCGCGGCGCAAAAGGTTCGAAGGTGCGCGCGTACCTGGGGAACACTTCGCTACCGCTGGAAGTGATTGAGGGTGTGGAAATTGAGCGGGTCAATCCTGACTCAGCAGAATCGCTGGACACGTACCTGAATGTGTTATCGCCAGGTTATGAGCTTTCCGACGACGAAGCAGCGTTCAGGCGCAAGCGCTACCAACAGCTGTGTGCCGGTTCTGATCCGGTGATGCAGCTGTTCATTGCCCGCTGCAATGGCGTTGCGGCAGGCTGTTCCGGCATGGTGATCAAAGCAGAGTCAAATTCTGCGCATTTAACCAGCGCCAGCGTACTGCCGGAGTTCCAGGCGCGGGGTGTTTTCCAATCGCTGATCGCTTCATCGCTGGCGAGATTACGCGGCATGGGGATTGAACTCGCCAGCGGCCACTCAAACGATAAGTCTGCATTCTGGGTTGAACGTTTCGGTTTCAGGTTTATATTCGCATACGACCTTTATCAACTGGATAAGCCGTCGTCAACGAACGGATAACCCTCTCCTTTTTGAATTTCTTCCCTCATCCATTTAATTAAGGAGTAATTTGTGGAAAAACAGAGTGTCTATACAAGGGAATCCCCTTCCTTTGAGCTGGAATTGCGCATCAAGAATGATGATTTCCTGCCAACCCTACAGGATTTCCAGCAAGACTGGCTGGTGAACAAGCTCATGAACGAAGCCGCCCGCGACCTGGAGCAGACTTCCGAGTTGTCACGCCGGTTTGTGCACGGCACCAAACGCCCTGCCATGCCGGAAGACTGGGGGCAACAAGAAGTGGCGTATGACGACAAGCAACTGATGCTCAAAGGCCATCAGGTCATGCAAGCCTGGGAAGACCGCATCATGCTGGCGATGGCGGAAAACATCACGCAAACCCACGGCGACATCCTCGAAATCGGTTTCGGCATGGACATCTCGGCCACGCATATCCTGGAACAGGGTGTGCGTTCCTATACCGTGGTGGAGCCGAATGTGAATGTCATGAAAGCCTTTGAAAACTGGCGGGAAAAATATGCGTCAACCCCGGTAAAGCTGCTACGGGGCAACTGGCAGGATGTCAGCAACCAGTTCACTGAATACGACGGCGTATTTTTTGACCCGTATTTTGTGGCTGATCCGGGCTCGGTGGAAGTGGAGTCCAGCACGGCGGTGGGCAGCTTCCTGCCGCTAGTTGTGCCGCATATCCGGGAAGGCGGCGTGATGACTTATTTCACCCGTGAGATTGATTCTTTCAGCCGCGCCCATCAGCGTATGCTGTTCAAGTATTTCCGTTCGGTGGAAATCAAAAAGATTGCGGATTTAACCCCGCCGGATGATTGCAATTACTGGTGGGCGGATTCCATGATGGTGGTGAAAGCCGTCAAGTAATTTTGTTGAATTTTATGCCTGAGGTAGTGTGGACACTTCCATTATCCAACAGGATCGCCAGCATGTCTGGCATCCTTTTACGCAGGAGCAAACCGCCCCTGACCCCATTGAAATCACCTCCGCCAGCGGTATCCGCCTGCACACGGCGGACGGGCGCGAATTCCTTGATCTGGTTTCCTCCTGGTGGGTGAATATCCACGGCCACGCGCACCCGGCGATTGCGCAGGCAATTGCGCAACAGGCGCAAACCCTGGAACAGGTGATCTTCGCCGGTTTCACCCATCGGCCTGCCGTGCAACTGGCGAGCGGGCTAGTGAAACGTTTGCCGGAGGGCCTGAGCCGCGTCTTTTTCAGCGATGATGGCTCCACCGCCGTGGAGGTCGCCCTGAAGATGGCGCTGCAATACTGGCGCAATCAGGGCGAAACGCAGCGCTCCCGCTTCCTGGCCTTCGAAGGCGGCTATCACGGCGACACCGTGGGGGCGATGTCGGTGGGGCAAGGCTCGGCGTTTTTTGATACCTACGGCAGCCTGCTGTTTGAGGTTGGCTTGCTGCCCTACCCCGCAACTTGGGAGGGTGATGCCGAGGTCGAAGCCAAGGAGCAAGCGGCGCTGGCACGGCTGGACGAATACCTGCGTGGCTATGGCGAAACCCTGGCGGGCGTGATTATCGAGCCATTGGTGCAAGGTGCCTCGGGCATGCACATGTGCCGCCCTGAATTTCTGCAACAGCTGGCGGCGAAATTGCAGGCTGCCGGTATCCTGCTGATTTTCGACGAAGTGATGACCGGGTTCGGGCGTACTGGCAAGCTGTTCGCCAGCCTGAAAGCTGAGGTGACGCCGGACATCATCTGCCTGTCGAAAGGGATTACCGCCGGTTTCCTGCCACTTTCCGTCACGGTGACGCGGGAAGCCATCTACGCCGCCTTCCTGGGGGAAAACTTCGACCGCGCCTTGGTGCATGGCCACTCGTTTACGGCAAACCCGTTGGGTTGCGCGGCGGGTGTCGCCTCGTTGCAAGTGTTCGATAGCGAAAACACCCTGGCGAAGCTGCCGCAGATTGAAGCCTGGCACTGGGAGGAATTGCTGACGCTGGCGACGCATCCGCTGGTGCGGCGCGTTCGGGTGACAGGCACGATTGCGGCCTTCAATGTGGAAACCGCAGACGCCGGTTATTCGTCCTCAGTCGGCCCGCGCCTGAAGCAGTTTTTCCATGAACGCGGCTTGCTGCTGCGCCCGTTGGGCAATGTCCTGTACCTGTTGCCGCCGTATTGCATTACGGAAGACGAGTTGCGGCATGCATACGCGGTCATCCGCATAGCGCTGGATGACCTGGCGGCGGGCTAGTCTTCCTGCATGATGTAGCGGGCGATGGCGTCACAATGGCATTGGAGTGAATCAACGAGTGGGATGGGGCTGGAAGCGCCTTGCAACAGCAGCGGCAGTTCGGTGCACCCCAGAATCACGGCTTCTGCCCCTTGTTCGGCGAGGGCTTCAATCCTGTCAAGGCAGAATGCCCGGGTGCTGGCGTTAAAAGCGCCGACAACCAGTTCGTTGTAGATGCGCTCCTGCATTTCCTGCTGTACGTCGGCCTCTGGCACCAGCGTTTGCAGCTGATGCTGCGCAAACAACCTGCCTTTGATGAAATCCTGGGACATGGTGAAGCGTGTGCCCAGCAACCCGACCTTGCGTAAGCCAGCCTGTGCCAGTGGCGCACCGATGGCGTCCGCGATATGGATGATGGGGCAGGCAACCGCACGGCTTAACGGCTCAAAAACCTTGTGTGGCGTATTCGCGCATAAGGCCATGCCTTCCACCCCCAGCGCCTGGAGTTCGCGGGCGGCACCGATAAGGATGTCGGCAATGGCGCCCCAGTCATCGGCGCGCTGCAAATCATGAACCTGTTTCTGGTTCAGGCTGACAAGCCGCAGGGGCGGATTGGTGTTATCGCCATAACGTTCATTGACCCGCTGGTTGAGGGTGGTGTAGTACCCAACCGTCGAATGCCATGACAGCCCCCCGATCAGCCCGAACTTCCTCATCACCTGCCCCGCTTACGCTGCTTGCAGTTGGTGGAGGACGCGGCTGATGCGGGCAAAGGCTTCTTCCAGCACAGCCTTATCCTGCCCGAAGGCGATCCGCAGGTAATGGTCCATCCCAAAGGCGTCGCCCGCCCCCACAAACACGCCAGTTTCCCGGCAGAGCTGTTCCATCAACTGGGTGGAATTGATGTCCAGATGGTAGCGGATGAAGGTAATCGCCGATGCTTGTGGCGGCGTGTAACTGAACAAGCCTGCCTGTTCCTGCATCCACGCTTCCAGCACCGGGAACCCCTTCCGGACATAATCGCGGGTGCGCTGGATCAGTTGCGGGCGCACCGCCGGTGACAACGCCAGCGCCGCCAGCTTGTTGCTGAGGATGGTGGCGGAAACCGTGGTGTATTCGTGCCGCCGCCACAGCGCCTCAATGGCGTCCGCCGGGCCGGTGATCCAGCCAATGCGCAGCCCCGGCAGGCCATACGCCTTGCTCAGGCTGCCCAGGCAGAGCACCTTGCCGTAACGGCCATAGAAAGAAGGCGTTTCGTCTTCCCGCAGGCGTTCTGCTCCCCGGTAAACCTCATCTGCCACAATCCAGGCACCTACCCGGTCGGCGGCTTCGACCACAGCGTCCATTTCGGCTTCGGTCATGATGTAGCCGGTCGGGTTATTGGGGTTGCAGACCGCAATGATTTTGGTGTGGCTGGACAGGCCGTTGTGCAGGGCTTCCAGATCGAGCGCCCAACCGGCATCCGCCTGCAACCCAAAGGTTTTGACGGTGTGGCCGGTGTTCAGCGCCATCCCCCACAACTGCATATAGGTCGGCGTCTGGGTCAACAACTCATCACCGGGCTCCATTAGCGCCTGCATAATGATGTTGTTGGCCTCGGAAGCGCCGACGGTGACCAGCACATTGTCAATACCAGCGGCGGCTCCGCTGGCGACAGGGTAAAGGCGGGCAATGTTTTCCCGCAAGGCTGGAATCCCGTTGACGTGCGGATAGTTGAGTTCAGTGGCCAGCAACGCCCCCACCTCCAGTTCGCCGCCAGGAAACCCCAGCAACTCTTCCAGGCGTAACGGGTGGACGCCGCTTTCAACCAGATTGAATTCAACCTGCTGCTCCCACTTTGACTGGATGACTTCAATGTCAAAAGGCGTAAAAGACATGACTGCCCTCAAATAAGATTATGCAAACCGCCGCCATTTGCGCCGCCATCAGATCGCCTGGGTGACAATGCCACGGATACGCGCCAACTTCGGCGCCACCATTGGCACGGTCAGCATGGTGCTGGCGACCGCCATCAACAACAGCGCAGTGAAGGTGTCGGTCGTGATAATGCCTTTGTCCAGCAGGATGCTGGAGAAAATGATCATGATCAGCGCCTTGGTCTGCAACAGCCAGCCAATGATCGACGCTTCGCCGGGACGCCAGTTGAGGATTCTCCCGGCAATATGCACGCCAAGCAGTTTGCCCGCCACCGATGCACACAGCAGCGCCGCCGCCGCCACGAACACCGCTTCCCCGCCTACCGACCAGTTGGTGCGCAGCCCCGTGCTCAAGAAAAACACCGGCATGATCACCAGCAGGACATGCTGGCGCAGTTGATCCATCTGTTTCTGGTCGAACCAGTCGCTATCCACCACCGCCCCGGCCAGGAATGCCCCGACCATGAAATGCAGCCCAGCCCAATCGGCCCCGAATGCGCACACAGCCAGCCAGATCAACCCCACAAACCAGCGGTCACTTTCTGGCAGCCTGACCATCAGCTTGCGGAACCCGTAGCTGCACAGGGCGAAAACCAGCAGGAATGCACCCTGCCTGCCAACCCGTCCCCAATCCATCAGGATCAGGGCCAGCACGCCCCAAATGGCGATATCGTCCAGGCTGCCATAGCGCAGGATGCGTTGCCCAATCGGCTGGCGCAGGATTTCCAGCTTTTCCATCAGCAGGATCAGGATCGGCAAGGCGGTGACCGCGCAAGCCATGCCGACACCGAATATGAACTGCCATTTCATCCCGTTGGGGCCTATCCAGCCATCGGACGCCAGCATGCCAGCCGCGACGGCGCTGCATAACAGGAGCGGCGTGATCAGGGCGAATCCGGCAGTAATGCCGCTTTCCCGGCGGTACGCCCAGGCATGTTTCAGATCCAGCTCAATCCCAGCGATCCAGACAAACAGCATGACTGCCCACCAGGCGATGCCATTCAGCAGTTGGATAACCGATGGGGTAAAGACGAACTGGTAATAATCCGGGAAAACATTTCCCAGCACCCCCGGCCCCAGCAAAATGCCAGTGATGATTTGCACCACCACCAGGGGGGCGTAGTAATCAGTCTTGCCCACCCGCCAGATCAGGTACGGGACGGTGAAAATGATCCCTAAAGCGATCAGGAACAACTCCGATGTGCTTATCGTATGCATGGATTACAAACCTTTAGTCAAACGGACAAATTCAAGGGCTGGAAGCGTTCCGTAGGAGACCACTCCGTTATACGGCCGCCTGCTGGCGCTGCACAGCTTTCAGGCAAATTTTGCAATAATCAGTGACGACTTGCCCGGCGGCCGCTTTGGCTGCGGGAGTGACACAGGGTTCCGGAGTGAACAGCCATTCCAGCTCCATATCCATATCCATTTCCGTACAGAATTCAGCAAGTTTTTCCACCAGAGCCCGCAAGCCTTCATCGGGCAAACCCGTCAACCAGGCTTGTAACTGCGGCTCCTGCCCCAAGGCTGTTGCCGCCCATGCTTTAAAGGGGGTCACCGAATCTTTCCGGGACGGATGGAATGATGCTGTCATTTCTGGCCAAACTGCCTGTAGCTTTTCCTTCGGTCGGCCCAATGGGCGAATCACCAAGCCAGCGATCACGGCTACCACGACAATGGCGATAAGAATATGCATCCGGACTTTTCCATCTATCAAAAATTTAGTCTTGTTCCGGAATCTAGCATCAATCTGAATGCTGCCTGAAGAGAGCTGCAACATTTCTTAACAATTTTTAGTGAGGGGGGTGTGAGGCAGCCTATCAGGGCTGTTTTGAATTCAGCGCAATGCTTAACAATCTGGCGGTGATGTCCACCACAGGAATCACCCGCTCGTATGGCATCCGTTTCGGCCCGATGACGCCGAGCACGCCCAGTTGTTCGCCATCCACCATATACGGCGCGGTCACCAGGCTGCAATCATCAAACACCGTCTGGCCGGATTCGCGGCCGATGAAAATTTTCACGCCATCCGCTTGCAGGCATTTGTCCAGCAGGCTGAGGATGTCACGCTTGCGGGTAAAGGCGGCGAACAGTTCGCGCAGTTTGTGGATGTCGGACAGGTCATCGTAACCCATCAAGTTGGTTTCACCGGCAATGACGCAATCTTCATCCGGCTTGTCACCCAGATCGGCGACCGCCTTTTCGCCCAGTTCAATCGCTGACAGCATCATCCGGTTCATGTCTTCACTGTGCTGGCGCATTTCCTCCAGCAACGCGGCGCGGGCCTGTTGCAAATCCTTGCCGATCAGGCGTTCGTTGAGGAAATTGGCCGCCTGCTGCAATTCGCCGGAGCTGACGGCACCATCCAAGTGGATAATGCGGTTCTGCACCTCATTGCGGTTCATGACCAGGATCGCCAGCACCTGCCGTTCCGATAGGCGCAGGAATTCGATCTGGCGGATGGCGGAAGGGTTGCGGCGCGGCATGCTCACCACCCCGGTCAGGCGGGTGATGCCGGACAACAGGCTGGAAGCGGACTGGATCAACGCGCCCGGATCACGCTCCGCCTTCAACTGGCCTTCCAGGATGTGCAGGGCCTGTTGCTCCAGTGGCTTGATGCTGACCAGCGCATCGACGAACAAACGGTATCCCTGCGAGGTTGGCACCCGCCCCGCTGAGGTATGCGGCGCACGGATATAGCCCATTTCCTCCAGGTCAGCCATCACGTTGCGGATAGTGGCGGCGCTCAAATCCAGTCCGCTGGCGCGGGCAAGACTGCGGGAACCGACAGGTTGTCCATCCTGGATGTAGCTTTCCACCAGCACCTTAAGGATATGCCGGGCGCGCTCGTTCAATTCTGGAGGTTGTTTCATTGTCATGCTTTCATTTATAGGGGCAAACCTGTACAGGCACAAGTCTGTTTCACTTGCATTTTACGCGCGCCTTTGCCAGCCTTGCAGCTTTAAATCAGGTCAGAAACCGGTTATGAATCCGTTTTCCTACATTGGCATTTTCACCAAGCCCAATGATGTCCGGGTGGACAATACGCTGCGGCAACTGCATGAGTTCCTGTTGCAGCGCGGCCACCATGTGTTCTGCGACCAGAACGCAGGGCTGATCCTGGGTTTGCCGTCCATGCCTGCGGAAGAGCTCGCCCGCCGCATTGACCTCGCCATCGTGGTGGGCGGCGATGGCACCCTGCTGACCTCCGGGCGTTTGTTGGCGTTGCATGAGGCTCCCATCGTCGGCGTCAACCTTGGACGGCTGGGGTTTCTGGTCGATGTTTCGCCCGATGAAATGCACACGCAACTGGAGCAGATCCTGCAAGGCCATTACCAAGAGGAGCCGCGTTTCGTCCTGCATGCTGAAGTCAGCCGCGACGGGGAAACCATTGGCGGCGACGACGCGCTGAATGATGTGGTGCTGCATGTGCGCAATGAAATCCGCATGATCGAATTCACCACTTGGGTGGACGGGACGTTCGTCAATACCCAGCGGGCGGATGGCCTGATCATCTCCACGCCGACCGGCTCCACCGCCTATGCGCTCTCCAGTGGCGGGCCGATTATGCATCCCAGCCTGCAAGCGATTGTGTTGGCACCGATTTGCCCACATACCCTCAGCGACCGCCCATTGGTCATCAGCAGCCAGAGCGTGATCGAAATCCAGCTCTGCGAACAGCGCGACATTCCGGCGCGGCTGTCGTTTGATGGGCACAACAATATTGAACTGGAATCCGGCGACCGGGTGCGCATCCATACCCGCCCGGAAAAAGTGCGCCTGCTGCACCCACAAAACTACGATTACTACCATATCCTGCGCGCCAAGCTGCATTGGGGAGTCCAGCCTTGACATGCTGACACATATCCATATCCGTGATTTCGCCATCATTGAGGCGCTTGACCTCGAGCTGCTCCCCGGCATGACCGCCCTGACTGGGGAAACGGGGGCGGGCAAATCCATCCTGCTCGACGCCATCGGGCTGGTGTTGGGCGACAAGGCTGACAGCAGCAGCGTGCGCCATGGCGCTGACCGGGCTGAAATCACTTTGAGCGTGGACATCACCCAGACGCATTCCGCCCGAACCTGGTTGGAAGCACAGGAGATGGATGGCGGTGACGACATTTGCATCCTGCGCCGCGTCATTGCCGCCAATGGCAAATCACGCGCCTGGATCAACGGTTCCCCCGCCAACCTCACCCAATTACGCGAACTCGGCGAACAACTGGTCGACATTCACGGCCAGCACGAACACCAATCGCTGATGAAAAAAGACGCCCAGCGCAGCATGCTGGACGCTTTCGCCGGTAACGACGCCCTGCTGGCCAACACCCGTGATGCCTGGAAACAGTGGAAGGCGTTGCATGAACGCATCAACCTGCTATCCAGCCAGCATCAGCAACATCAGGAACGGCTTGATTTGCTACGCTTTCAGGCACAGGAACTGGGCGCGCTGCAAGTGCATGCTGACGAGCCTGCGCAGCTCGACGAAGAACTCAACCGGTTGGCCAATGCCGAACAGTTGCGCGCCACCGCTGCCCACGGCTATGACCAGCTTTACGACAGCGAACCTTCGTTGTACTCCATCCTTGGCCGCCTGATCCACGAACTGGAAGCTCAACTAGGCGTTGACACGCGCCTGCAAACACCTCACGAATTGCTGGCCAGTGCACAAATCCAAGTGCAGGAAGCCGCCATCGGGCTGCGTGATTACGCTGACAGCTTGGACTTGGATCCGGAACGCCTGCAATGGGTGGAAAACCGCATCGCCGACATCCGCAGCCTTGCCCGCAAGTACCGCATTGAACCGCACGAGTTGCCGGAGCGCCTCGCCCGGATCGAAGTCGAACTAGCGCAGTTGGGAAGCGACGATTACGACCTTGAGACGCTGGAAAAACAACTGCGTGAAGCCGCCGCCGCTTACCGCAAACAGGCCGACACGTTGAGCACTGCGCGCAGCCAAGCCGCCCGGCAACTGTCTGACAGCGTCTCCAGCGCCATGCAGGAACTTGGCATGCAAGGTGGTAAATTCGTCATTGTCGTGACCCAGGATCCTGACGCAAGCTTCCAGGCAATGGGGTTGGACAATATCGAGTTCACAGTCAGCGCCAACCCAGGCCAACCACCAAAACCGTTGGTGAAAGTGGCGTCCGGCGGCGAATTGTCACGTATCAGCCTTGCCATCCAGATGATCGCGGCGCAGAAAGTCACCCTTCCCGCCCTGATCTTCGATGAAGTGGACACCGGCATTGGCGGCGGCATCGCTGAAGTGGTCGGCAAACAACTCCGGGCATTGGGTGAAAACCGGCAGGTGTTGTGCGTCACCCATTTGCCCCAGGTTGCTTCACAGGCGCAGCAGCAATACAAAGTCACCAAACTCAAGGGCAGGACGCATACCAGCACCGGCATTCAGCACCTGACGCAGGAACAGCGGGTGGCGGAAATCGCCCGAATGATAGGGGGAATCGAAATCACCCCAACAACACGCGCACTGGCGGAAGAAATGCTGGGCGAGCCTTCATCCAAATGACAGATACAACGAAAGGCTGTCAGAATGAGGCTTCCAGTGGGGTTATAGGACGGGATGATATGGTATAAAACAGACAAATGGAGGCTGAACTCAGAATCGAACTGAGGTCTACGGATTTGCAATCCGCTGCATTACCACTATGCTATTCAGCCTGAGTGGTAGCAAAAGCTACTTGCAGAAAAATTGGAGCGGGAAACGAGGCTCGAACTCGCGACCCCAACCTTGGCAAGGTTGTGCTCTACCACTGAGCTATTCCCGCATTAAGCCAGATCAAAAGAACGGTGAAAATAAATGCTCTTTTGTAAAAATTGGAGCGGGAAACGAGGCTCGAACTCGCGACCCCAACCTTGGCAAGGTTGTGCTCTACCACTGAGCTATTCCCGCTAAACAGGCTGCGAATATTAAATATAGCAGCCGACAGTGTCAACCGGTGAAGCTATTTTTTTTAACCACCGCGTCACGAATGGCCAAGCAAAGCCGATAATCCGTCTTCGCCTATCACTTCCACCCCAAAATTTTGCGCTTTTTCCAGTTTGGAGCCTGCATTCTCGCCTGCAATGAGCGCTGTAGTCTTCTTGGAGACACTTCCTGCCACTTTGGCACCCAAGGATTCCAGATCAGCCTTAATCTCGTCACGCGAACGGCTGAGTGTGCCAGTAATGACATAGGTTTTACCCGCCAGCGGCAAAGCCTCCAGCGGCTTGGCTGCATAATCCTGCCAGTGGACACCCAGCTCACGCAGCTGCTGGATAGTGTCGCGGTTATGTGTTTCCTGGAAAAATTGCGCAATATTGGCGGCAACCACTGGGCCGACATCAGGAACCCGTTTCAGGGTTTCCTCATTGGCTGATTGCAAAGCTTCCAGCGAACCAAAATGCCGAGCCAGAGCCTTGGCTGTTGCTTCCCCAACTTCGCGGATACCGAGACCGAAAATAAAGCGTTCCAGTGTGGTGGACTTACTTTTTTCCAGCGCATTAACCAGATTCTCAGCAGACTTTTCACCCATACGTTCCAGTGCGGCAATCTGCTCCTTCTTCTCAATCAGGCGATATAAGTCATCAACGTGGCGAATCAATCCCTGCTCGAAAAATTGTTCCACCAGTTTGTCACCCAGGCCGTCAATATTCATGGCCTTGCGCGAGGCGAAATGTTTGATGGCTTCCTTGACCTGCGCCGGGCAATACAACCCGCCAGTGCAACGGAACACAGCTTCACCTTCAGGGCGTTGTACATCCGAACCACATACCGGACAGTGCGTAGGCATTTCAATCTGACGGGAGTCTGGTGGGCGGCGCTCCAGAATGACACGGGCGACTTCAGGGATCACATCCCCTGCCCGCCGGACAATGACGGAATCGCCAATACGCACATCCTTGCGCTCGATTTCATCCATATTGTGCAGGGTGGCATTGCTGACGGTGACACCGCCGACAAACACCGGCTTGAGGCGGGCAACAGGGGTCAGTGCGCCCGTGCGGCCAACCTGGAATTCCACATCTTCCAACACGGTGATTTCTTCCTGTGCCGGAAACTTATGGGCGGTCGCCCAACGCGGCGCGCGGCTGACAAAACCAAGTGCCTGCTGCAAGGCAATGGAATTGACCTTGTAGACCACACCATCGATGTCATAAGGCAAGCTTTCCCGACGGGCACCTGTATTGCGGTAGTATTCCAGACAACCTTGCGCACCCTGCACCAACCGGATGTCAGGGCAGACACGGAATCCCCACGCCGCCAGTTGTTGCAGCATGGCGTAATGCGTGTCCGGCATTGCACCACCTTCCACCAGACCAACTGCATAGCAGAAAATAGTCAGCGGGCGCTGCGCCGTAATGCGTGAATCCAACTGGCGCAAACTGCCTGCTGCGGCGTTGCGCGGGTTGACGAAGGTTTTCGTGCCTTCTTTGCGCAAGCGTTCGTTCAGGGCATTGAAACCGGCTTTGGGCATGTAGATTTCTCCCCGGACTTCCAGCACCTGCGGCCAGCCTTCGCCCATCAGGCGCAGGGGAATTGCCTCGATGGTACGCACGTTTTGCGTCACATCCTCGCCGGTTTCGCCATCACCACGGGTAGCGGCACGGGTGAACACACCGTTTTCGTACAGCAGGCTGATGGCAAGGCCATCCAGTTTGGGTTCGGCAGCGAATTCGATTTCCGCATCCGATTTCAGGCGGTCGTGGATGCGCTTGTCAAAGGCCAATAATTCTTCATCACTGAACACATTGCCCAGCGAAAGCATCGGGATCGCGTGGCGGACTTCACCAAATTCGCTCAGTGGCGTGCCGCCAACCCGCTGGGTGGGGGAATCGGCTGTGACCAGTTCCGGGTGTTCTGTTTCCAACGCCTGCAATTCACGGAACAGACGGTCGTATTCAGCATCCGGGACTTCCGGGTCGTCCAGCACGTAGTAACGGTGATTGTGATAGCGAAGCTGTTCTCTCAGTTTTTCAATTTGTTGTGTAATGTTTTGCATATTATTTCCCGAAAACGGCAATCGATTCGACATGCGAGGTATGCGGGAACATATCCATCACCCCTGCCCCCAACAATCGGTAGCCATGCGTATGCACCAGCTCACCCGCATCCCGCGCCAGCGTCGCTGGGTCACAGGACACGTAGACAATCCGTTTGGCCTTGAGCTTGCCAATATGTGCAATCACTTCTTTCGCCCCAGCGCGCGGCGGGTCAAGCAGGATTTTGTCGTAACTGCGTTTCAGCCACGGCTCGTGTTTGAGCGCGTCCTCATCCATCAGATTGCAAGCAAAATAATCAGTATTGTGGATGCCATTGGCTTCGGCAGCAGCACGGGCACGCTGCACCATAACATTTTCGCCTTCCACCCCAATCACCTGGGCAGCATGACGCGCCAGCGGCAGGGTGAAATTGCCAAGGCCGCAGAACAGATCCAGCACGGTATCGGTCGCTTCAGGAGCCAGCAATTCCAGCGCCCGCGCCACCATCTTGCGGTTCAGCGCCTGATTGACCTGCACGAAATCCAGCGGAGCGAAGTTAACCTTTGTGTTGAACTGCGGGTGCCCATAATACAATTCCGCGCCCTCCGGCCACACACCATGCACCGTATCCGGCCCGCCTGGTTGCAAATAAAGCTGGTAATTGAATTCGCGGGCAAAGTTCAGCAGCTTGGTGAGGTCACCTTCAGCAAGCGGCTCCATGTGCCTAAAAACCAAAGCCGTTGCATTGTCACCCACTGCGGCTTCAATCTGTGGGATCGAATCCTTCGCCTCCAAACTGCCAATCAGTTGCTGGAAATCCGTCAGATGTTCGCCCAGGGTGGGATGCAGGATTTCACAGCGTCCCAGTTCAGCCAGGAAGCCGCCATTTTTTTCGCGGAAACCGACCAGGGCTTTGTCTTTCTTGCGTACCCAGCGCGCACCCAGACGTGCCTTGCGCCGGTAAGCCCAGCCGTCAGCAGCCAGTGGTTCGAACACGGTTTCTGGTTCCACTTTGCCGATACGCCGCATCTGCTCAAGCATGGCCTGCTGCTTGTGCTGGATTTGCGCATCCAGCGCGATGTGTTGCCAACTACAACCGCCACAAATGCCAAAATGGGCGCATTTTGGATCAACCCGCTCCGGTGAAGGCGTAAGGACGGTTTCCACCTTGCCTTCGTCATGCTTCTGCTTGTGTGAGGTGTAGCGGAATGTGACCTGTTCGCCGGGCAATGCGCCATCAATGAACACCGTCTTGCCATCCACCCTGGCGACACCTTGGCCATCCAATGTCAGGGATTCGATCGTCGCTTCCATCAGAGGACTGTTTTGTACACCACGCGGCTTGCGTTTACGGCTCATGCACCCGGCTCCCACGCAGACTCAAAAGCTTGCAGGTGTTCCTTGCCGGAATGCTGGAGGTGTTTGCGCACCAGGGCACATTCCAGATCGTACTTTTCATGGGTGATATGGCCGCGCATCAGCTGGAAACGCAGGTATACCAGCCAGGTGTTGAGCACATCGGTTTCGCAGTAATTACGGATGTCGGCGATGCGCCCTGCCTGATACGCATCCCACACCTTGGAGCCATCCATGCCCATTTTGCCGGGGAAACCGAACAAGGTCGCCAGCTCATCCAGCGGCGCATTGGCGCGCCCGGTGTACATGGCCAGCAAATCCATCAGGTCGGTATGGCGGGTATGGTAACGGCTGATGTAATTGTTCCACTTGAAGCTCTGGTCGTCTTCGCCCATGTCCCAGTAACGTGGCGCAGAAATCTTGTGCAACATGGCACGGTAATGGATCACCGGCAGGTCAAAACCACCGCCATTCCACGACACGATGGTTGGCGTATAACGGTCAATGCCGTCGAAGAAACGCTGGATGATTTCCTTTTCATCGGCATTTTCATCACCCAGCGACCAGACCTTGAACTCGTCACCGCGCCCCCGGAAAGTGACCGAAATGGCGGCAACCCGGTGCAGGTGGTGCGCCAGGAATTCTGAGCCGATTTTCTGGAAACGCAGGTGGAACATGGCCTTGGCAATGCCGTCCGCATCCAGGTCGCCAAGGTTGTAAAGCTTGCGTCCACCCTCAATATCCGGGATGGTTTCAATATCGAAAACCAGTGTGTTCACAAATTTCTTCCCGTGTAAAAGGGGGTGATTATACCGATCCCTCCGCCCGAAAAGGAGAGACCGCAAGCTATGTTTCCCTCCCTTGCGGCATGCTTTCCTGCCTTGGCAATCCAGCCGTTGGCTACAAAATAACACCCGGAAGCCAACCAAATATTTTGTGCACCGCAACAAAATTCATGGAAACCTCATGAACTTTTCGCTAAATTGGGTAGTCGCAGCATGTATGCATACTGCATATTTAGATGTTCATGAGGTTAAATTATGAAAAATTACGTCATTATCGGCCACTTATGGTTACGCGCCATTGAATTCGTCAATGAAGAAAGGGCAGACGCCTACATCACCAAGAACTGCAACCCAGAGACAGAGTGCGGAAAATATACACAGGAAGAGTTTTACACTGAGTTCCAGGAGTTTTACCTTGAGTCCCATGAATACGGGGTCAATGAATATGGTGCATTGCGCTTGATTATCATCCGTGAGCCTTGACACACCCGCCAGACACACCATCCATTCCCCTCCCCATCCTCCAGATCAGGCAGGAAAGACTCCGGTAGAAATGTAACGGTCTCCACGGTCGCAAATGATGGCGACTATTGTGGCGTTTCTAAGCTCTTTCGACAGGCGCAAAGCAGCCGCCACGGCCCCCCCGGATGACACGCCGCAGAAAATGCCTTCTTCCGCCGCAAGACGGCGCATGGTGACTTCTGCCTCCTGCTGGCTCATGTCCATTTCACGGTCAATTTCATCGCGGTGGAATATTTCTGGCAGGTACTCAGGAGTCCAGCGGCGGATACCAGGAATCTGGTCGGATTGGGTGGCAGGCTGTACGCCGATGATCTGGATGTCAGGATTTTGGGCTTTCAGGAAACGCCCTGTGCCCATGATGGTGCCGGTCGTGCCCATGCTGCTGACAAAGTGCGTGACCGTGCCATGGGTGTCGCGCCAGATTTCCGGGCCGGTGCCTTCAGTGTGCGCGCGCGGGTTGTCGGGGTTGGCGAATTGGTTCAGCACCTTGCCCTTGCCGTCGCGCTCCATTTGCAAGGCAAGATCGCGCGCGCCTTCCATGCCTTCCGCCTTGGTGACCAACACCAATTCAGCGCCATAGGCTTTCATGGAGGCGCGCCGTTCTGCGCTCATGGTTTCCGGCATGATCAGCACCATCCTGTAGCCTTTGATGGCGGCGGCCATCGCCAGCGCAATGCCGGTGTTGCCGCTGGTGGCTTCAATCAAGGTGTCGCCGGGCTTGATTTCACCCCGCTCTTCCGCATGGCGAATCATGGAAAGCGCCGGGCGGTCTTTTACGGAGCCTGCCGGATTGTTGCCTTCCAGCTTGACCAAAATGGTGTTGGTGGTTTCGCCCGGCAGGCGTTGCAGGCGCACCAACGGGGTGTTGCCGATAAAGTCTTCGATGGTGGGGTAATGCATGTTTGTCGCTCTTGAAGTGGTTTCAAGCTAAAAAGCTTACCTGCCGTCTTGTTACAGCACAATCCTTGTTTCACCCCCTACCTAATAACCGATTTGGCTTGACCTTGTCGTGCATTAGTGACAGTTTAAGTTTGATAAATCAAAACAATAAACGAGAAAGCCTTTGAATCCTGCAACCACACCTTTGCATGATGAACCACGCCATAATGCTGACGCCCCTCCTGTCCGTTGGGTAGGCCGGATTCCGGTTTCTGCCGCCATGCATGCGCAAAGCGAACTGGATCTGAGCCGCCGTTCGGTCAGCGGCGTGTTTGTCTATGTCTTCGGCTGGCTTATTTTGGTGTTGGGGACGGACATCACCCAATTACAACCTGCTTTTGTTTATAGCATGGGCATAACCTTGCTTACGCTTGGCCTGTTGAGGGTTCTGTTGATGCGGCGCTTTCCAACACTCTACCAGGAGAAGCCTGGGGCATGGCGCTCGTTGTTCGTGTTCGGATTACTGTCCGCCTCCGGCTCATGGTCGCTGTTCACTGCCTGGGGATTGGTGAGCCTGGGCTTGACCGCCCAGGGCAGCATCATGCTGCTGCCAATGCTGATGCTCAGTGTCGGAGGCTCCGCCAGCACCGCGCCCAACCGCTTACTGCTGACCGTTTATACCAATCTCTTGCTGATGCCGCAGATCATCGTGTTGTTGGCGATGGGAACCAGCGCTGCCTACACGGCGGCGGCGGCGATGCTCATCTTCGGCATTTTCACCCTGATATTCGGCAACAGCATCCACCGCGATTATTACCAGTTGCTGTACAAGAACGACCTGCTGGAACAGCAAGCCGCCAAACTGGCGAAAGCTAAGGAAACCGCTGAAGTCGCCAATCAGGCCAAGAGCCGCTTTCTGGCCAATATGAGCCATGAACTGCGCACACCCATGAATGGCATTTTGGGCGCCAGCGAATTGCTGATCCCGTTGGCCTCAACAGAGGATCAGAAACGATACATTGCCATGATCCACCGCAGCGGCAAAACCTTGCTGTCGTTGCTGAACGACCTGCTCGATTTTTCCAAAATTGAAGCGGGAAAAATGGACGTGGAAGCAATCCCCTACGACTTCAGGGAGATGGCCGCCCATTTGCAGCATTTGCTGGCCATCCGCGCCCAGGAAAAAGGGCTCACATTCACCGTCAACATTGACAAGGCCATCGCCCTGCGCATCGTGGGCGATGAAACCCGCACCCAGCAAATACTTATCAACCTGCTGGGCAACGCCATTAAATTCACCGAAAAGGGGGAAGTTTCACTCAACGTTTTTTTGCGCAACGCCAACCAGCAGTTACGTTTTGAAGTCCGGGATAGTGGCATCGGCATCCCGGAGGAAAAACAGCCATTGCTGTTCCACAGTTTCCAGCAGATGGAAACCTCCACGGCGCGCAAATACGGCGGCACCGGGCTGGGCCTGGCGATTTCCCGGCAACTGGTCAAACTCATGGCTGGCGACATCGGCGTGGACAGCAAGGCCGGGGAAGGCTCCTGTTTCTGGTTTGAAATACCGTATCTGGCAGCAGCCAACACGCCTGAAAAAACCGCAGCGCCTGTGATCCCGCAGGATGTCCCGCTGCACCCCACCCATCGCATCTTGCTGGCGGAAGATAACTTCATCAATCAGGCCATCGTCAAGGCCATGTTGGAAAGCTTGGGGTTGCGCAGCATTGACACCGTCGAAAATGGCGAGCAAGCCCTGCAGAAACTGGCTGAAAAAGATTACGACCTGGTGCTGATGGATGTGCAAATGCCCGAATGTGATGGCCTGGAAGCCAGCCGCCATATCCGCGGAATGCAACCCAGGGCAGGAATGGCCCCAGTCCGTAACCCAGCCATTCCAGTCATTGCCCTGACCGCCAACATAATGCCGGAGGACATCAGGAAATGCCTGCAAGCGGGCATGGACAGCCATTTGGGCAAGCCGCTGGAGACGCAAGCCCTGGCGCTGGAACTGCGCAGATGGTTACGGGGCGATGGTTTGCCTGCCTGCCCCAAGCAACATAACAAAGGCGACAGCGTAGCGGCGCTCATCAGCGACTGACAGCTCCATTGCCCCCACCCCCAGCGCAGCGGCTGTCCCCTGAGTGACGCCATGCAGATGCAGCCAGGGTTTGCCGCGCGCATCATGGGCAGTTTCAATTTCATGCCAACGCGCATCTTTGCCAAAGCCGGTGCCAAGCGCCTTGACAACCGCTTCCTTGGTGGCGAAACGCTTCGCCAGCCAGGCAGCCTGTTTGCTCACCGATAAAAACTGCTCCAGTTCGGCAGGGTGAAGGATGCGTTCGGCAAAACGTTGGGGATGGCGCTCCAGCATCTGCTCAATACGCCCAATTTCCACAATGTCAGTGCCGATCCCAATAACATTCATGACGCTGCGCGCGCGCCCTGCATCAGCGCCAGCATTTCCGCCGTCGCTTGGCGGATGCCGACAAAAATGGCGCGGGCGACCATGGAATGGCCAATGTTAAGTTCACGGATTGGCGGGATGGCGGCAATCGCCTGGGTGTTGTGATAATCCAGCCCATGCCCGGCATTGACCTGGATGCCGAGGCTATCGGCAAACTCGGCGGCGTTACGGATACGGGCGAGTTCACGCTGTTGGTCAGCACCCGTGGCGTTGGCGTAAGCGCCGGTATGCAACTCAATCACTGGCGCGCCTATATCCAGGGCTCGCCGGATATGCTCAGGCTCCGGTTCGATGAACAGCGACACACGGATACCGGCGCTGCCCAAGCGCTGGGTGGCGTTACGGATGCGCTCAAACTGGCCGATGATGTCCAGCCCGCCTTCGGTCGTCAGTTCCTCACGCTTTTCCGGCACGATGCAACAGTCATTGGGCAAGACATCGCAGGCGATATCCACCATTTCAGCCGTGGCTGCCAGCTCCAGATTCAGGCGGGCGCTGCACATTTTGCGGATGGCGTAGGCGTCCGCGTCCTGAATATGGCGGCGGTCTTCCCGCAGGTGGATGGTGATCGCTTGCGCACCCGCATCCTCCACCAAGCGGACAGCTTCCAGCAGGTCAGGATAGGGTGTGCCGCGCGCTTGGCGGATCGTGGCGATATGGTCGATATTGACCCCAAGTTCGATCTTATTCATTGAGCAATTGTCTCGCATTCAAGGTTTTGCCGTTCAGCAGCATCTGGATCAGGTGATCAAGCAGTTGGCGTAATTCCCTGCATTGGCCAGCGTTCATCGTTTCCGGCTCACGCAAGGCGATCAGCAAACTGCCGGGAACCGGAACGCCCTTGCCCTCCCCTGCATCCGGATACAGGCCATGGTCAGGGCGAAAACGGTAACGCGCCAGCGGCAAAATATCACGCCCTCCTGCATCATCATGCCACAGGTTCAGAACATAGCCCGCAGCCGCCAATACGTCCAGTTCAAACAAGGGCAACGCCAGCAAATCTGCCGGAACCAGCAAGCGCGTCAAGGTGCGCTGATAATGGCCAAACAGTTCAGGTTGCGGCTGATCCCGCCAGAGTGCGCGCAATAACAGCTCATTCGCGTAAATGGCGCGGATCAAACCTATGCCTTTCAGCGCATAACGATGGGTTTCATCGGCATGGAACAGGGTAAACACCTCTCCCCTGCCAACCCAGTTGGCTTCCAGCAGGCGGAACGGTTCCAGCATTCCCCTGGCGCGGGTTCCCTTGCCCTTGGTGAATTTGGCCACACAGGTGATTTTGCCCGCTTCCCGGCTGAACATGTCCAGCAACAGGCTGGTGTCGCGGTAAGCATTGCGCCGCAGGATGAAGGCTGGGGAAAGTTCGGCTGGTACAGGCATACAACAACCTAACGCGGGGTCACATCAATGCTGCTGGTCGCCAGCTGAATTTCATACAGAAAGCACAGCAAGGCGCTCACCAACGCGAACATCGCCAGAATAAACAAGATGGAAATCACGTTTGACAAGTCCACCCCGATCATTGCACTGAGAAACAATGTGCCGATCACCACGCAAACCAGCAAGGCGCAGCCAGTGGAAAG
Organism: Candidatus Thiothrix phosphatis; assembly: GCF_035668035.1. Classification (NCBI taxonomy): domain Bacteria; kingdom Pseudomonadati; phylum Pseudomonadota; class Gammaproteobacteria; order Thiotrichales; family Thiotrichaceae; genus Thiothrix; species Candidatus Thiothrix phosphatis. The sequence continues at coordinate 139,594 of NZ_JAYMYJ010000142.1, forward strand.
GCCTATCGCCCAATGGATCAGGCGCGCCCGTTGCGACAATACCGACATTTCCTTGTGGATGAACGTTGTCGCCAGTTCCAAGGCTGTCGGCAACTGGACATCCAGGACGCGGAAGCGGTCAACGACCCGCGCCAGACGATTGACCAGCACGGATAACAGCGAACCCACCCCAGTCAGCAAAAAGACGGGGGCCACCGCCAATTGGATGACATGTGCGACATTGGCGATGACATCAACTTCCTGCATCAATGAGCCCATGGAATACCTTTTCCAGCACAAATACAGCCGTCAGGATGAAATGCCAAGGCTATGCAAGTGGCGCGGGCTGTTTTCCCAGTTTTCCTCCACCCGCACCCACAGCTTGAGCATGACCTTGCGCTCCAGGAAACCTTCCAGCGCAATGCGGGCGGAACTGCCGATGCGCTTGAGGGTTTCCCCCTTATGGCCAATCACAATGCCCTTCTGGTTGTCGCGGCTCACCCAAATGGCGGCGTTGATTTCGGTAAGCTTGGGGCTTTCCTTGAAAGCCTCGATTTCAACGGCGGTGGCGTAAGGCATTTCCTGATGCAAGTACTGCATCAACTGTTCGCGGATCAGCTCGCTGCAAATGAAACGGGTGGACTGGTCGGTAAGGTCATCTTCCTCATAAAGCCACTCCTGCGCAGGCATGACCTTGGCCAAGGCGGCCTTAAGCTGTTCTGTATTGACGCCTTTAACAGCAGACAGCGGGAAAACCTCCTGGAATGGGTGTTTCGCCAGCACTTCCGGCAACCAGCCCAGCAACCGCTGCTTTTCCTTTACCCTGTCAACCTTGTTGGCCGCCAGGAAAACTGGGCGGTTGATATGGGCAAGACGCTGCAACACCAGTGCATCTTCGTCTGTCCATTTCATGGCTTCCACAATCATCACGACGGCATCCACACCCTCGATCGCCGCCACAGCCTCCATATTGATGGTCTTGTTGAGCAGGCTTTTGGAGGTGCGGTGAATGCCGGGAGTGTCAACGAATATGATCTGGTTTTCGCCTTCAGTCAGGATGCCGCGTATGCTGTGCCGCGTGGTTTGCGGTTTGTTGGCGATCGCGGAAACCTTGAAACCGATCAGGTGGTTCATCAGGGTGGATTTACCGACATTGGGGCGCCCAATGATGGCAACATGGCCACAGCGCTTCATGGCGACACCTGCTCGAAGGCAAACCTGGCGGCCGCCTGCTCTGCCTTGCGGCGGCTGCTGGCAGTCCCTTGGGTGCGGATACCCATATCTAAAATGACGCACTCCGCCGTGAACGTCTGCCGATGGGCCTCCCCTTCCACATCCAGCAAATTGTATTCTGGCAGGGCATGGCCACGTGACTGAAGAAATTCCTGCAAGCGGCTTTTGGGATCCTTAAGGGTATCTTCGGAAGGCAGTTTTTCCAGTTGTTCACCGTAAACCGCCAAAATAAAGGCTTTCGCCGCTTCCAGACCCTGTTCCAGATAAATGCAACCGATCAGCGCCTCAAGCGCATCAGCAAGGATGGATTTACGCCGAAAACCGCCGCTTTTTAACTCTCCTGGCCCCAAACGCAGAAAATCGCCAATGGAAAGTTCAGCCGCAATGCTGGCCAAGGCATTTTCGTTGACAAGTGAGGCGCGTAACCGGCTGAGGTAGCCTTCGCTGGCTCGGGGAATGCGCTTATAAAGCTCCGTGGTGATAATTAGACCAAGCACGCTATCACCAAGAAACTCCATCCGCTCGTTATGTTTGCCATCTGCGCTGCGATGGGTAATGGCGCGGATGAAAGTGTCCGTCGCCATCAGTTCCCTGCCCAACAATCTAGTCAGTTTGTTCAAGTATCTCCAGCCTTTCCCAACTCTTTCGAATATTCAAATGTAGTCAAAAAATCAATATTGGCAATCCAATGTTTACGCACTTCGTAGTTGACTGCAAGCGCATGGACATTCTCTTTTCCCTCGACCTGCTCGATTGAAAAATTCTCCGGTTTGATGCCGTATATGCCATTGATATCAAGATAATCAGAAACTTTTCCCCGAATTTGTTGCGTTGATGCATTTCGTAGGGAGGAATCCATTGCAATCTTGTCCATCAATGAATGCACGGCATAAAACTCAATGTAGATGGGCGCTAGTTTAACTATTGTTATAAAAGCAAATATGACAACGCCCAGACCCGCCACCCATGAAATGAAAGTGGCACCTTTTTGTTTATGCATAATGAATACCTTTATTGTTATTAATTAATTTTTAGACAAAAAACCTACAGGATTAATTTATCGCCTTGCCAATCCGTGAAAATTTGAAGCCATCCCCCCCCATATTCAGGTGCATCCAGACATAAGTTGCTTTACCAACGATATTGGCTTCAGGCACCAATCCCCAGAAACGGCTGTCATTACTCATATCCCGGTTATCGCCCATCATGAAGTAATGACCCGCTGGCACCACAATGGAGCCGGTTCTTCCAGGTGTGTTAGGGATTATCAGAATATCATGAGCCACCCCCAACAAATCTTCCACTTGACGGGCGGTATCGCGTTTATCGTTATGCTGGTCAAGCGCCATATAACCGCCCGCATCAGTATGCTGCAAATCCACACCATTGACCCGGAGGGATTTATTGTCCCACTCCAGCACATCACCCGGAATGCCGACCACACGCTTGATGTAATCCACTTTCGGATTTTCAGGGTAACGGAACACCATCACATCACCACGCTGAGGCTCCCCCAGATTTAGGATTTTGGTGTGCAAAACCGGTAAGCGTAAACCATAGGCAAACTTGTTCACCAGAATAAAATCGCCAATTTCCAGCGTAGGCAGCATGGAGCCTGAAGGTATGCGGAAGGGTTCAGCCACAAATGACCGCAGCAGCAACACAATCAACAATACCGGGAAAAATGAACGTGCATACTCCACCAACACCGGCTCTGTGTCACCCGATCGCTTCCCGGCAAGCACAACGTACAACAGCCAGATGACGCCGGTCACTGAGGTGGCCGCAACCAGCCAGAATTCCAGATCAAAATCCATCTTTCGTCCTTATCAGTCGTTATTTGTCGCCTACTTTCAAAACGGCGAGGAAAGCTTCCTGCGGAATTTCCACACTGCCCACCTGTTTCATGCGCTTTTTGCCTTCTTTCTGTTTTTCCAGCAATTTGCGCTTACGGCTCACGTCGCCGCCATAACACTTCGCCAGCACGTCCTTACGCATCGCCTTGACCGTGCTGCGGGCAATAATATTGCTGCCAATGGCGGCCTGGATCGCAACTTCGTACATCTGGCGCGGAATCAGATCCTTCATTTTTTCCACCAATTGGCGACCGCGCGACTGGGCGAAATCACGGTGGAGCATCAACGCCAAAGCATCCACTTTTTCACCATTGACCAGAATGTCGACGCGCACCATCGGCGCAGGCTCAAACCGTTCCATCGCATAATCAAAGGAGGCATAACCACGGCTAACGGATTTAAGGCGGTCAAAGAAATCCATCACCACTTCCGCCAGCGGCAATTCGAAGGTCAGGGAGACCTGATTGCCCATGTATTGCATGTTTTTCTGCACACCGCGTTTTTCAATGCACAGGGTGATGATGTTGCCCACGTATTCCTGCGGGGTAAGGATGGAGCCACGGATGATCGGCTCACGGATTTCCTTGATCTTGTTCACCACCGGCATTTCTGCGGGGCTATGGATCATGGTGGTTTCGCCGTTGGTTTGCTCCACTTCATACACCACGGTTGGCGCAGTCGTGATCAGGTTGAGGTTGTATTCGCGCTCCAGCCGCTCCTGCACGATTTCCATGTGCAACATGCCCAGAAAACCGCAACGGAACCCGAACCCCAGCGCCTGCGAAGTTTCCGGCTCATAGAACAGCGCGGAATCATTCAGCTTGAGCTTGGACAAGGCTTCGCGCAGGTTTTCGTATTGGTCGGATTCAACCGGAAAAATGCCTGCGAAAACCCGTGGCTGGATTTCCTTGAACCCCGCCAAGGGCGTTTCCGCCGGTTTTTGCGCCTCGGTAATCGTGTCACCGACTTTCGCCGCCGAGATTTCCTTGATGCCCGCGATCATGAAACCCACTTCACCTGCCCGCAGCACATCCAGATCTTTGGTCTTTGGTGTGTAAACGCCAACCCGCTCCACCTGGAAATCACGCCCACTGGACATGAAGCGGATTTTCATTTTCTTCCGGACTTCACCATCCACCACCCGCACCAACACCACCACACCGAGGTAGTTGTCAAACCATGAATCAATGATCAAGGCTTTCAGCGGCGCATCCGGGTCTCCCTGGGGCGGTGGAATGCGTTCCACCAGCTGCTCCAGCAGGTCTTCGATGCCAATGCCGGTTTTGGCGCTGACGCGCACGGCGTCAGCGGCGTCAATGCCGATAATCTCTTCAATTTCTTGGCAGACGCGTTCCGGGTCAGCAGCGGGCAAATCAATCTTGTTGAGCACCGGCACCACTTCCAGGTTCAGGTCAATGGCGGTGTAACAGTTGGCGACGCTTTGCGCTTCCACACCCTGGGAGGCATCCACAACCAGCAAAGCCCCATCACAAGCCGCCAGCGAACGGGAAACTTCATAGGAAAAATCCACATGCCCCGGCGTATCGATGAAGTTCAAATGAAAGGTTTCACCATTGCGCGCCTTATAATCCAACGAAACGCTCTGCGCCTTGATGGTGATGCCGCGTTCACGCTCCAGATCCATCGAATCCAGCACCTGAGCTTCCATCTCGCGATCCTCCAGGCCGCCGCAATGCTGGATGAAACGGTCGGACAAAGTCGACTTCCCGTGGTCGATGTGCGCAATGATCGAGAAGTTGCGGATGTTCTTGTTCGCTTCACCCATGCTGTAATGCTTGCCTCAAAATCGCTTCGTCGAAGAAATGCCGGAACAGAATCCGATCCGCTAACGCCACTACAGGAATATCCGCATTAAAACGTTGCCGTAACACAGGGTCTGCGTCGATATCCACCAGCACAAAGCCAAAATTCAGTTCTTCCTGAAATTCAGCTAAAAGGGCTGTCATCTCGTCACACAGATGACAGCCCTGGCGATAATACACGGTCAGATGGAGTTTTGCTTCACTCTGTTGCATTTGCCTCAATCTTCATGGCCAGAAAACGTGCGGAACCGCCACGTTGCACCAGCACTGCGGCTGTTTTTCCAGTTTCCAAGGCACTGGCGATTTTTTGTAATTGCTCAGGGGAGTTAATTGTTCGGCCATCCAATTGGGTCATAATATCCCCCTCCATTACCCCCGCTTTGCGGGCAGGTTCGCCAATCACAGCGTCAACCCTGACACCTTCATTATTTTCAATGCCCAATGCTTGACGGGTCGCCTCATCGAGGGCAGACACCTGCATGCCAAGGGTGCCAGTGACCGGCGCGGGCGGTGCAGGGGCGTTTTCCGGCGTGGCCTGCGTTTGCGCCTCCCTGTCTGTTGGCAATTCGGCGACTGTCAGGGAGACGTTCTCCCGTTTGCCATGACGCAAGACTTCAACCCAAACAGACTGGCCCAATGGAGCCCCCGCAACAATCGGCGGCAGCGCGGACGCATTTTCAACCGGCTTGCCATTAAAGCGCAAGATGACATCACCCTGGCGCAAAACGCGTGCAGCAGGCCCGTCCATGAGCACTTGGGCAACCAATGCCCCTTCTGGCTTGGCCATTTTGAAAGATTCTGCCAAGTTGGCGTCAATTTCCTGCACATAAACACCGATCCAGCCGCGCGAAACCGAGCCTTTCCGCTTCAACTGCTCAATGACGCCACGGGCAACATCAATGGGAATCGCAAAAGAAACCCCCATGAACCCACCTGAACGGCTATAAATCTGCGAATTGATGCCGACCACTTCACCGTCCAGGTTGAACAATGGGCCGCCAGAGTTACCAGGGTTGATCGCCACATCGGTCTGGATAAATGGCACATAGTTTTCATCAGGCAGGCTGCGGCCTTTGGCGCTGACAATCCCGGCCGTTGCGCTATGGTCGAAACCAAAAGGTGAACCAATAGCCAACACCCATTCACCAACCTCAAGGTTTCGGGATGTGCCTATTTTCAGCACCGGCAGGTGATCAGCTTCGATCTTCAGTAGCGCAATGTCGGAGCGCGTATCACTGCCGACAATGCGCGCTGGCAGCTCCCGCCCATCGCTCAACTTGACCTTGACTTCAGTTGCGTTATCAACCACATGTTGATTGGTGACGATATAACCATCAGCGGAATAAATAAAACCCGAACCCCGTGAGTTGCTATCAAAATTAAACGGGGCTCCCCCACCATTGCCATGATCAAGAAAACGCTGCATCAGCTCGTCAAACAGCTCTTCAGCTTCCGGGGTTTGCAGCTCCTCAGGCAACATTTTTTTCGGGGAAAACGATTGGCGCGTACTGATATTGACGACTGCTGGGCTGTTTTTCTTCACCAAGCCAGTAAACTTAGGCAAATCACGCGATTGCGCCACTCCGCCCACCAACAAAATCCACACGCAAATTGCCGCTTGCAGCACCCGCATCAACATGCAAGCCCCTCTCCATTAAAACGGTGGAACACTATGCCATTACCCCAAGAAGCAATGATGAATATTATGCAAGCGGAAGTATTTGTGTGTAAGCGGGCTGTCTGGCCAAACGCAGAATAACCGGCTGGGAAACACTGGAACGGAAAGAACAGGAAACCACAAAATTGGCCAGCCGCAACCCTCCCAGCAACCCGGCCACACCACCCAAGATGGAACCGGGTTCGGCTCCCACCCCCAGCCAAGCGAAAGCGGCTTGCCCGATGATCGCCGCCAGGATCAAGCCCACCAACGGCAACAAATAAGCCAACAAGGAATAAATGACCAACGCTTGCCCCTGAACGCCAACCACCACGCTATCGCCTGGACGCGCATAGACAGGATTCAGGACACGCATCTTTTGCGGCTCCCGATGCAAAAACGCAAAAGGTGATGAAGATGAACAGGACGATTTTCCGGCACAGGCGGCGCACCCGCTAGCTTCTGCGCCTCCTTGTTGCGGGATTACCCATGCCTGCCCCGATTCAACACTAACCACCAACGCTGTTTGTTCGATCATCCCTGTATCCCCTTGTGCTATTTTATCCGCATAATAACTTGGGGAGCTTGACTTAAACTTAACCATCCTGAAATTGCCATCACTGGACATGCCGTAGCCCTTCGCCAATAGTCTTCAGTGTGGCCACAGGCACTTCACCCACCAACGCCACGCTATATTTATCCACCTCGGTCGTATAAATATTCGTAGCACCTGCCGAAAATTCCAAGCTTTCCAACACGCCGGGGGTGCCGGGCGGCGCAACGAACACCGATACGGAGGTCATGCCATCGGAAAGGATAAGCTGCCTTAACGGCGTTTGCCCACTGCCAGAGCTTTGGTGCAAATCCTGCACCAACTGAAAACCAGCCGGAAGGGTTCCAAACACCCAATCAGTGCTGGAAATCGCGGGCGGCGCATTCCCTGATGGACGTGCATCAGCACGGAACTGAACGGGATCCCCAACGGTTGGCGCAATATCCAGCGACGTGAACATCAACTGTTCGACAGACTGGTGGGAACGGTCAATCAAGGAATATTTCAACAGCATGCCACTGGCGGGGTCAATACAGTAACGTTGCAGGTAACGCATCTTGTCACGGGGGCGGGCAACCACTATCTGGCAGTTGCGGTTGGCAACAAACTCCTGCCCGCCCATGTCCAGTGAATACACCTGCTCCATTTGTGGCTGCACCTGCTGGAGCTTGGCCAATGAAAAGCTTTCCACCTCTTCAGAAACAGGATCCTTCCCTTGTGCAAGGCGGACTACGCTTTCCCTTTCCGCCCCATTTTCAAGTTTATGGCTGATCTGATAGGTGGAAAGCTCATTCCCCTGAGCATACACCAATGTGCCCGAATAATTGAGGGTGTGGACAGCGCTCCGCATTTGCGCCAGCAAATCCATCGCCTCATCCGCCATGCCAGCCGCTGACCATACCAGCGCGCCCGCCAACACCGCAAAAGACAAGGGCTTCTTAACGTTCATTGGCATAGGAAATCGCTCTGATCGAAGGCGCAATCACTGTGGTGGAAGCATATTTCACATGCTGCGCCACATATTGTTTCAGGATGTCGCGTGTTTGCGGGTTGATCCGCCCAAGCTGCTGGATGCGCGCATCGGTCGCCGCTGCGTCAGCAACCTGTGTCGCCGCTGCCGGAGCAGATGGGGGAGGCGTCTGCGCAACAGCCACCGCTGGAGCAGGATTGCTCATCGCTGTCTGGACTTGCGGTTCCGGATGCTTGAGGAACAGCATCCCGCCCACTGCAACCGCCGCCACCGTTGCAGCCATCCCCATTCCGGCCCATTGCCACGGCCGCACCACTGGTGCTGGAGGCGCTTGCTTCTGAACCGGCATTTGCACGACAGCTTGTTCATAAGCGGGTTCATCCGCCAGTTCATCCTGGATGCGGGACAACAGGGAAGTTCCTGTGCTCATACGCTGGCCTTTGCCTGTGCGCATGGCTTCGCCAATCAGGGCGTAACGGGAAAAAGTCTGGGCTAGCTCCCCATCCTTTCCCAATTCATCCAGCAAACGGCGGCGCTCAAATTCGCCAGCCTCGTCGTCAAGGAATGCCGACAAGAACTCTTCTTTACTTGTGTTCATATCACTTTCACCTGCACCTGAGACACTACTCTCGGGGGTACTTAGCCTAGTAGTGGCCTCAATACTTTATCAATCGACTCACGCGCCCGGAAAATCCGAGAACGTACAGTACCTATTGGACATTCCATTGTCACTGCGATTTCTTCATAACTCATGCCTTCCAGCTCACGTAAAATGATGGCGGTGCGCAAATCTTCCGGCAGCCCATCAATCGCTTGGGTGATGACTTCCTGAATTTCCGCCGTCAACATTTCACGCTCGGGCGTGGCATATTCCTTTAGAGCGGATTCACCGCTAAATTGTTCCGCCTCATCTGCATCAATATCGATGTCAGGTAAACGGCGGCTTTGCGACACCAAATGATTTTTAGCGGTGTTGATCGCAATCCGGTAAAGCCAAGTATAAAATGCGCTTTCCCCACGGAAGTTTTTCAACCCCCGGTACGCTTTGATGAAAGCTTCCTGCGCCACATCCTCAGCAGTATCATGGTCATGGACGTACCGCAGCACCAGGTTGATGACTTTGTGCTGATATTTTATGACCAGAATATCGAATGATTTTTTATCCCCCGACTGTACCCGCTGCACCAGTTCGAGGTCAGTTAGACTAGCGCCCATCAGGGCTTTTCTCCTTGGTTATTATCTCACAAGGATTATATGCTACATGCCATAGTGCGGCATTAGAATAGTTGGACTTGATGAATTCCACTCCGGAAGTGAGAGGTGAAAGATGTACGATGTACTGATCATCGGCAGTGGCGCCGCTGGCCTGACCCTGGCGTTGAGCCTGCCAGAAAGCTGCCGGATCGCCGTGTTAAGCAAGGATGTCATTACCGAAGGCAGCACAGTTTACGCGCAAGGGGGAATTTCTGCGGTGCTGGACGCCACTGACAGCGTGACCTCCCATATCGAAGACACGCTCAACGCCGGAGCAGGCCTATGTGACACCAAGGCCGTCCGTTTTACCGTGGAAAATGGCGCTGAATCCATCCATTGGCTGCTGGATGCCGGAGTTCCGTTCACCCGCGAAGAACATGACGCCAGCCGCCTGCACCTGACCCGTGAAGGTGGCCACAGCCATCGCCGCATCGCCCACGCCGCCGATGCCAGTGGCGCTGCGATTGAAAACACCTTGGTCGCCCAAGTGCGCCAGCGCGCCAACATCACCGTTCTGGAACACCATATCGCCGTCGACCTGATCACCTCGCGCAAACTTGGCCACCGCAGCAACCGTTGCATTGGTGCCTATGTGCTCAACCGCAAAAGCAAGCGCATCAACACGTTACAGGCCCGTTTCACCGTGCTGGCGACAGGCGGGGCAAGCAAGGTTTATTTGTACACCAGCAACCCGGATGGGGCCAGCGGCGACGGCATCGCCATGGCATGGCGGGCAGGCTGCCGGGTCGCCAATATGGAATTTATGCAATTCCACCCGACCTGCCTGTATCACCCGCACGCCAAATCCAGCCTGATCACCGAAGCCGTGCGCGGTGAAGGCGGGCGCCTGCTGTTGCCGGACGGAACCCGTTTCATGCCGACATTCGACCCGCGCGCCGAACTGGCACCCCGCGATATCGTGGCGCGCGCCATTGACCACGAAATGAAGCGGTTGGGGCTGGAATGCGTCTACCTCGACATCAGCCATAAACCGAAGGATTTTATCCTCAGCCATTTCCCCAACGTTTATGCCACTTGTGAAAAATTTGGCTACGACATGAGCACGCAACCAGTGCCGGTTGTTCCCGCCGCCCACTATACCTGCGGCGGCGTCATGGTCGACCAGGATGGGCGCACAGATGTGGATGCCCTCTATTGCATCGGCGAAGCTTCCTGCACCGGCCTGCACGGCGCCAACCGCATGGCCAGCAATTCTTTGCTGGAGTGTGTTGTGTACGGCAAATCCAGCGCCCAGGACATCAGCGCGCGGCTGGACGAACCGCCGCTTGACCTGCCCATCCCGCATTGGGACGAAAGCCGTGTCACAGACTCGGACGAGCGGATTGTCATCACCCACAACTGGGACGAAATCCGCCGTTTCATGTGGGATTACGTGGGCATTGTCCGCACCACCAAGCGCCTGCAACGCGCCCTTAACCGCATGGAGTTGTTGCTGCGGGAAATCGATGAGTATTACGCCAACTTCCGCGTCACCAGCGACCTGATCGAATTGCGCAACCTAGCGCTGGTTGCCTGGCTGATCATCCGTTCCGCACTGAACCGGCCGGAAAGCCGTGGGCTGCACTACACGCTGGACTATCCCAAACTGGATCACAAACTGGATAGCGTCCCTACCGTTTTGGACCCGATTACCACCTACCATCCTTATTGATTTGCTGTAAACTCACGTGTTTCACCCCTTGCGCTCCTTTTTTCCCCAGAAAAGGAGCGGAGGAATGACTGTCAAGCTTTGTATCAGGATACGGCATGGAACTTTCTGCACTGACCGCACTTTCCCCCACTGATGGGCGCTACGCCAGCAAAACTGCGGCATTACGCCCCTGGTTCAGCGAATACGGGCTCATTTACCACCGGGTGCTGGTGGAAATCCGCTGGCTGCAAATGCTGGCGTCCCATCCGCAGATTGCCGAAGTCCCCCCGTTTTCTGCCGAAGCCAATGCTTTTCTGGAGGGCATCCTCAACAACTTTGCCGAAACTGACGCATTGCGGGTCAAGGCCATTGAACGCACCACCAACCATGACGTAAAAGCGGTCGAGTACTACCTGAAGGAAAAGATCACCGGCCAGACGGAACTGGAGGCGGTCAGCGAATTCATCCACTTCGCCTGCACCTCCGAAGACATCAACAACCTTGCCTACGCCCTGATGCTGAAAGGCGGCATGGAGCAGGTCATCCAGCCGGAAATGGCCGCTGTCATCGACGCCATCCGCGCCATGGCGCACGCCTACGCAACGATTCCACTGCTGTCGCGCACCCACGGCCAGCCAGCCTCCCCCACCACTTTGGGCAAGGAAATGGCGAATGTGGCTTACCGCCTGCAACGCCAGCAAAAGCAAATCCTTGCAACGGAATATTTAGGCAAGGCCAACGGGGCGGTCGGTAACTACAACGCCCATCTGAGCGCCTACCCGGACATTGACTGGCAAGCGACCGCCGAACAGTTTGTCACCTCGCTGGGCCTGAACTGGAACCCATACACCATCCAGATCGAACCCCACGACTATATCGCGGAAACCTTCGACGCCGTGGCGCGTTTCAACACCATCCTGATCGACTTTTGCCGCGATGTATGGAGCTATATCTCGCTGGGGCATTTCAAGCAGAAGGTGGTCGCTGGCGAAGTCGGCTCCTCCACCATGCCGCACAAGGTCAACCCGATTGATTTCGAGAATGCGGAAGGCAATCTTGGCATCGCCAACGCCCTGATGACGCATCTGGCTCAGAAACTACCCATTTCCCGCTGGCAACGCGACCTGACTGACTCTACCGTATTGCGCACCCTCGGCGTTGGCTTGGGGCATTCGTTGATCGCCTACCAATCCGCCCTGAAAGGCATCGGCAAACTGGAAGTGAACACCGCCAGCCTTGCGGCTGACCTTGATGCCAATTGGGAAGTGCTGGCTGAACCGATCCAGACCGTCATGCGCCGTTATGGCGTCGAACAGCCTTACGAAAAGCTCAAGGCGCTGACCCGTGGACAACGCATTACGCCGGAAGCGTTGCGCGAATTCGTCAATACGCTGGCAATACCGCAGGACGCGAGGGACGCACTGATCGCAATGACACCTGCCAGCTATATCGGCAACGCTGCCGCACAGGCCAAGGCGATCCGGTGATGGCGGGAATGTTTGGCGAGATTTCTGTTGAAGAATTCCTGCGGGATTACTGGCAAAAAAAGCCGTTGCTGGTACGGCAGGCGTTTCCCGGCTTCCAGTCTCCGATCACGCCGGACGAATTGGCGGGTCTGGCTTGCGAAACTGACACCGCCCGCATAGTCATCGAAAAAAGCGGCAAGCATCCATGGGAAGTCCGCCACGGTGCGTTCGATGAAGACGACTTCGCCCACCTTCCAGCGACACACTGGACATTGCTGGTCAATGACACCGACCAGCACCTGCCGGAGCTGAACGCGGTGATGGAACCGTTTCGCTTCATCCCTGACTGGCGCATTGATGATCTGATGATCAGTTTTGCGGTGGAAGGCGGCTCAGTTGGCCCGCATGTGGATGAATACGATGTCTTCCTGATTCAGGCGCAAGGGCAGCGGCGCTGGCAGATCAGTACCCGCCCTACTCCGCCAAACAATTTCCTGCCTGATTTGGAGTTGCGCATTATGCGCGAATTCCAAGCTGAACAGGAATGGGTCGTCAACCCTGGCGACATGCTGTATCTGCCTCCCAACATGCCGCACTACGGTATGGCGCTGAATGAGTGCATGACTTACTCCGTCGGTTTTCGGGCACCTTCCCAAAAGGACATGTTGGAAAGCCTGATGGAGGATTTATTGGAAGAACCGCGCCTGAAGCAGCGTTTCAGTGATGCAGGGCGCCAACTTCAAGGCAATCCCGGTGAACTGGCACCAGCAGATATAGAACGGCTAATTGATTTTGTGGTTGATGCGCTCCCACAGGACGAGCATTCACTCCAGCAATGGCTGGGAAAATACCTTACCGTGCCAAAAAACCAAGGCATATTGCCTGAAGCCATTCCCGTCAGCCGCACTGAATTAAGCAAACTGCTAGGGCAGAAAAAGAAGTTCGAGAAAACATTGGACTCTAGGCTTCTCTATTTTCTAACGAATGATACTGTATATTTATTTGCCAATGGCAATAGCTATAGCCTTTCAAGCATCCATATTCAATTTGTTCAATATCTATGCAATTCCGCAAAACTCCTGCATAGGGAGTACCATCAATTCTTTGCGGACAAGGATTGTTTAAACCTTTTTCATGATTTGCTCGCTAACGAGGTTTTTATCGTCCAGAAATAATGAAAAAATATAATTATACTCGCGATCAATTTTTATATTTATCATTATGATAAAACTTGATGATGGTAAATATTCATCGAACATTCAGTTTTGAGTGATTAATATGCAGGCTATAATTTTTTCGTCTCTCAATTAGAGACAGCTTCTAGTTTTTTATGTAACAGGGGAAAACTTATGGATTTCAAAAGATCCATATTTGCTGCTTTATGCGGCATTATGATAGCGGGCATAGGTAATATCATCTTGCCTGGCACAGCAAAAGCTGAGGACAGTGAAAGGAAAATTTCCTTGCAACGTTCCAATCCATCGGAACCAATAGGGCGGGATGCAGTTCTTTCCAAAGTCAAGTCTGAATATAAGGGTCGAGTATTGTCAGTCCAGGAAAAGCCGCTGCCTGGTTACCCAGACTGCCATGTGGTGCGGATGTTGTCACTAAATGGCGAATACTTAACCATCAAGGTGGCTTGCAGTGACTAAGTAACCATCACTGACCCATCGAATAGTGGTCGAAATTTTTGCTTAAAAACCTGGAGGTTCGCAGAGGGCTTCCGGGTATTTTTTTATAAATTTTATTAATATTTCGTATTGATTGTTTTTTATTCCTGCGAAGCTAGTGTATCATTGCCTCTCAGGCTTGCTGGGACAGATGGGGCACACATAGCGCCACACCCAAGTAAGCGATTGAATAACAGGAAAATTTTATCATGCGCGTACTAATAATAGAAGACGAAAATATTCTTCGCGAACAAGTGGCTGAAGATCTCAAGAAAAGTGGCTTTACTGTTGATGTGGCTGCGGATGGCTCCCAAGGGTTATATGTTGCGTTGGAGTATCCCATTGATGTTGCGGTCATTGACCTTGGCCTGCCAAGCTCAAAAGGAACCCCCGTCAACAACGAACTCGGCTTGGATATTATCCGCACCATCCGTGCCAAGGGCTTGGATTATCCCATCATTATCCTGACAGCCCGTGACCGTTGGCAGAACAAAGTGGAAGGCCTGGAAGCTGGTGCTGATGACTACGTCACCAAACCCTTCCACACCCCAGAGCTCATTGCCCGCCTGCGCGTCCAGTTAAGGCGCACTGGCCGGTGGACACAGGCAGAATTCAGTTGCGGCCCTATCCGCTTAAACACTTCCGAACAACGCGTGTATGTAAATGAGCAGGAAATAACCCTGACGGCCTATGAATACCGCGTGCTTGAGCACCTGATGTTGCATGCAGGTGAGGTCATTTCCAAAACGCGCCTGACGGATAGCCTGTACGAAGAAGACGCGGATCGCGACAGCAATGTGATTGAGGTGTTTATTCGCCGCCTGCGCATCAAGCTGGATCCGGATGATACCCTCAAGCCAATAGAAACGCTGCGTGGCCGCGGCTACCGCTTTACGCTTGCACGCAACTGACACCTAACCACGTCACGGCACAGCTTATGCTCAGCTCATTACGCAGTCGTCAGCTCATCAGCGGTTTTGGCGTCATCATGGTCGGCATCCTTATGCTGGGCAGTATGCTGCACTGGTTTTCCTATCGCTATAAGATTGATCAGGAAAAAAGCGAACTGACTGAAATTTCCTACAACATCCTGGGCTTTTTAAGTTTCGAAGACGGCAAGTTCGATGTCCTCAAAGACAGCGACATGCAAGAAAAAGCCAAACAAATGATTGAGGACTATGACCTGAATGATGTTGAGCAAAACCGCTTTGCTTATGTCATTGACACCGCAACTTCAGATATTATCTGGAGCGCTTCCAGCTTCGGCAAACCCAGCAATTTGGTTGACCCGGATTACTACCTTTATTTCAACCTGGGCCGTGACCAGGAAGCCAGTTTCAAACCCTTTTTCGCCCAATTGAAACCACGGGCACCACAAGATCCTTCCATTTTGGACTCTGACCCGACCATTAAACAGAAATACAACCAGGAATACCTGCTGGCCGCCCAGAATTTTTTCCAGGATCCTTACGGGCATTTCCAGTTTATCGTTGGTGAATCCATAGCCGATATTGACAAGGAAATGCAGGACATGCGGCAGAAATTTGCCATCCTGCTATTTTTATCAGCCGTTTTGGTGTTAATCGCCCAATTGGCACTGAGTTTCTGGGTAGTCGCCCCCATCAAGGAATTTGAAAATGAAGTCAAATCCATTGAGGCTGGGGAACGGGAAAGCATCGATGACCATTATCCGGAAGAATTGATCCCGGTCAAAAACGCCCTGAACGGCTTGTTAAGCTATGAAAAAGGCCAGAAACAGCGCTACAAGGATTCATTGGACGATCTGGCGCATAGCTTGAAAACACCTCTGGCCGCCATGCAGAACCAACTTGACCTGTTGGCGCGTGAATTTATCGACGAAAGCCCGGCCAGCACCAGCATCAAGGTGTTCGACGCCCAAATTGCGCGCATGCGGGAAATCATTTCCCACCAATTACGCCGCGCCATGGTCACCAATCAGGGCGCAATGATCCTCTCCCAGCCGTTGCGTCCGGTATTGTTCCGGCTGCGTGACACCCTGCAAAAAGTTTACCGCGACAAACCGTTCGAATTCCGCATCAACGTGGACGAATACGCCAAATGCCGCATGGACGCGGAAGACATGATGGAGCTGCTGGGCAACCTGGTAAACAACGCCTGCCGCTTTTGCCAGGATATCGTAGAAATTTCCGCCTACCATGAAGGGAATATGTTGGTGGTGGACATTGACGACGACGGCATGGGGTTCCCCACCGACAATCCGGCCAAGCTGCTGCAACGCGGTATCCGCGAAGACAGCAAAAGTGAAGGGCAAGGCATCGGCATGGCGGTCAGCACCGAAATCGTGTCGGCCATCGGCGGCAAAATTGAGCTGCTGGTTTCCCCCTATGTGGGCGCGCGGGTGCGGCTGCATCTACCGGTGTGAAGGACGCAAACCAATAAATGCCCACTACTGGCTGACAACCCGGATTGGCAGTTTGTCCACCGCACCGGCGGCGTCAAACACCGTCAAGTCATAATCCCCTGCGCGCGTGAAGGTATAGCGTAAACCGCTACGTTCCCGGTCAACACCCGCCGGTTCGCCATTGACCAGCCAGAAATACTGCCCTTCCCCACCCTGCGCCTGCAAATCCACCGTCACACCTTTGCCGGATTCCTTGGGCAAATACAGACGGGTGCTCGCGTCCAAATTACGAATAGCCAGTTCCGCGCCTCCTGCATATCGCTGGGCAGGCGGGCAAGCGGGATCAAAAGCGGGCAACTGCATCTTTGCCAGCACACTGCTGGGCAACCACGGCCATAACTCCAGCGGCCATAGCGCAACTTGGCGGGAAACCCTGTCAGGTGCCGAGCACGCCGATGTCACCCGCAGGCCAGTCGCCGGATTCACCCAATACGTCTGCAACCCGGCTGACCAGGAGCGCTGCTGCAAGTTCGGCAAAGTAGGCGGAACCCGTTCATCCAGTAGCCACGCCTGTTGGCGCATATGGCAATTTTCCGGCGCAGTGGCGTCGGCACGCCCCCCTAGAGGCCAACAAATGTCCGCACGAATGACATTCGCCGGACGGCGACGGACATTGCTGCCCGCCTGTTCAGGCAAAGCGCGAAAAATGTCAAACAAGATCGGGCCAGCAGCGTATGCGCCAAAACTGCCCGGCAATGGCGTGCCATCAGGGCGCCCTGTCCACACGCCGACAGTATAGGCATCGCTTACCCCTACTGCCCAAGCATCACGGAAACCGTAACTGGTGCCGGTTTTCCACGCAATGCTGGCATGGTTGACGCTGCCTTCCGGCGGGGGAACTTCCCGTAAAATATCCTGGATGACCCACGCTGCCCCAGCCGACAGCATGCGCCGCTCCACCATCGGCTCCTGCGGCAAAAAGCGCGGCTTGATGCTGACGCCCGCGCGCGCAAATGCGGTGAAACCACGCACCAGATCTTCCAGGCTGGTTCCCGCCCCTCCCAAGATGACGCTCAGATTCGGTTCCGTCTGCTCAGGAAAGGTGATGGTGACGCCGCCATTGCGCAACCTGTCCACGAAAACGGCTGGCTTAATCCACTGCAAAACCTCAACTGCCGGAATGTTCAGGGATTCCTGTAAAGCCTGCGCCATACTGACCGCCCCGGAAAAATGCCGAAAAAAATTCTGCGGCGCATAACCATCCAGCTTTACCGGCGCATCGCTCAGTAGGCTGGCGGAATCCAACAAGCCGTCATCCAGCGCCATGCCATACAAAAAAGGCTTCAGGGTGGAGCCGGGCGACCTCAGCGCCTGCACCATATCCACATGCCCAAACCGGTCTGCGTCGAAAAAGTTAGCCGATCCGGCATAACCACGCACATACCCCGTTTGGTTCTCCACGACCAGCACGCCAGCGGAAGCCTTGGCAGGCAAACTCCCAGTGCGGGCGCGCAACACATTTTCCACTGCCCACTGGATATTGGCGTCCAAGGCAGTTTGCAGGCGTGCCTGATTGCCTGTAACGGCCTGTTCCTTCATACGCCGGGCAAATAACGGGGCCATCATTGGCTGGCGAAACCGCGAACGCACAACCGGCTCACGCATCGCGTCTTCCACGATTTCCGGTGCCCAGACGCCCTGGCTGGCCATACGCCGCAACACCTTGTCGCGGTACTGCTGCGCCACCTCCGGATAACGGTCTGGACGCAACCGGGAAGGCGCTTGTGGCAACACCGCCAGCAGCGCCGCTTCCGCATAACTCAATTCGGCAGCCGGTTTGTGCAACCAAGCAAAACTGGCCGTTTGCACACCCTCAATCGGCCCGCCGAAAGGTGCCAGGTTAAGATAAAAAGTGAGGATTTCATTTTTGCTGTAACGCCATTCCAACTGCAAAGCGCGGAACGCCTGCCATAGCTTGCCGCTAAAATTACGTTCATGCGGCTCCAGGATGCGCGCCACTTGCATGGTCAGGGTGGAACCGCCGGAAACAATCCTGCCGCCTGTCAGCCACTGCCACCCTGCCCGCGCCAACGCCAGGGGGTTGACGCCAGGGTGCCAGTAAAACCAGCGGTCTTCATATTCCAACAACGCTTCGACGTAGCGGGGGGACACTTCATCCAGCGTCACCGGATAGCGCCATACCCCCTGGTCATCGGCAAACGCCCGCAAGGGCGTGCGGTCTTCCGCCAAGACCAACACGCTGCGCATCCTGTCCGGATCAGGCAGCGGCCACAGACGATCCGCCAGCAGAAACAACAGCAGGCAAGCCACGCCTATCGCCAGCAGGCGTAAGACATGACGGCCTACATGTCGCCACATCACAATTCCGGAATCATCAGCTTGTCAGGTGTTGCGCCCACCCCGTTCAGTTCAGGGCGATACATATCCTCGGCATAAGGCGGCGGAACCACGAAATCACCTGCGGACACAACCCTCACCATATAAAACAAATGATGGCGCGTTTTTGCCTCCAACGGCAACGCGGCCAGATAACGGTCATCGCGGAACTCCTGGGTGCGGGGCGAGCTGCTGTTCAACAACTCCGTGACGGGCTTGTCCGTCCCGGTCAGTTGCAGGCCTTCCAGGCTCTCATTGCTTTGCAAGTTGGTGTTTTCAATCTCGAAACCTGCTGGCAACAAGTCAACGACAAGCGCGTCATTAATGTCCACCGCGCTTTCTATAGCCAAATGAACCAGCAGCAACGCACCCGGCTTGACATCTTGGGGCTGCAAGAGCTTGCCGTCCATGGTGTGCCAACTGCGCTGAACCTCAATCGGGTCACTGTCCGGTGCAGGGGCGACAATAGGATAGCCATGCACCATCAAAGCTGCGTATAAGGGCTCCTGTTCTTTGGCCAGCACACTGACCCCTTTCTGGAAATCTTCTGCCGTCAAGGCGCTGTAGTGGACACCCTTGCCGGACAAGTCAACCGTGCTGTCGCCAATTTTCAGGCCAGCCTGCCAACCGGATTTCAGCTTCGCCTCCACCTTCAAGCCAGCCAGCAGTGTGAACAATTGCTCCTGGGTGCTGAAATAACTGCGGTTATGCAGCAAGTCCGCCAGTTTGTTGATGTGGGTGGCCTGCTGGGGAATTTCCACCTTGTAACGCAACAACAGGTAAAGCATTGCGGCTTGGTCACGCAAACTGCTGCCATAATCGCCCAGATATTTCTGTTCATCACGCACCATGTCCAACCCGCGCTTGATGGCGTCATCACCACGTTTACCGTCACCTATCGCCCGCAAAGCCAACCCTAGGTGCACCAGCGGCAAACCGGAAGCAGCTTTGCCCGCATCCTTTTCATACATGACTTTCAGCGTTCCGGGCGACACCCGTTTCACCCGGGAAAGCACATACGCCGCATAAGCCCGTGTCGCCAAGTCAAGGTGGTTCGGCACATCCGCAAAGGCATAACGGCTTTCCGCATCGCGTTCGCCCTCTTGCATCCGCTCCTCCAGATTTTGCAGGGCGCGCTGCAACAGCCATTCAGGCACCGCAAACCCCTGCTCTTTTGCATCCAGCAGGAAATCCGTCACATACGGCGTAAGCCAATATTCCTCTTCGCCATAATTTCCCCATAACGTAAAGCCGCCATCTGACAATTGCATGCCTGTCAGGCGCAGCAAGGCGGCATTGACCCGGTCATTGCGGGTTTTCATCTCCATCGGCTCCAGCCCCAATTGCTCTGTAACGCTGGCGTCCAGGAACAAATACGGCCAAGCGCTGCTGGTGGTCTGCTCCAAACAGCCATAAGGATATTGCAGCAAACCTTGTAACGCGCTGCGCAGAGGCAAGGGGGGCGTGGCGGCAAGGCTCAGGCTGGCGTTCAATCCGGCAGGCAGGAATCCCTGGATGGTGGAACTGTCCAGCACCAGCATTTCCCCCGGCTTCAACTCCCGACTCAAACTGAGATGGCCTGCTGGATAGGCAGGGCGCACTGCAAACTGGAGTTGGCGGCGGGAGGTGAAATCCTTGCCGACAAGCTCCAGACTGACGCTCGCCGTCCCAAACGATTGCCGGGCGGACAACGGTAACCGCAAGGTTTCCCGCTTGCCTGCCGCCAGGGTGAATTCACGTTCCAAATCCAGATTGTCCAGCAAGGGATTGGCGCTGATTTTCAGTTTCACCGGCTGGGGTTCTGTGGTGGTGTTATTCATGTCCACGGTAAGGAAACTGCTATCGCCACCAGCCAGGAAGCGGGGTGCCGCCAGCGTGGCCACCACAGGGGAGGCGACCTTCATTTCCCGTTCCGCGCTGCCAAAACGGTTGGCAGACGCAGCCACCGCCATTAACCGCAATGACCCGTCAAAACCCGGCAAAGGCAGATCAATTTTCGCTTTCCCGTCAGCGTCGAACGCCACCGCCCCGCTGTACAGGGAAACAATCCTCACATCCGCCTGCGCCTGTGGGCCGCCCCGCCGCCCCCCCATGGCGTCGCCGCCAAAACGTTGCCGCAACGGCGCACCCTCAACGTCCTCAATGATTTTGCCGTAATCGTCATACAAATTGACTTCATACTTGTGCTGCGAGAAATAGAAGGCAAACGGGTCTGGCGTCTTGAAACCCGTAACATTCAACACCCCTGAGTCAACCGCAGCCAGCGTCACCAACGCATTTTCACCTTTGAGGTTGTCAGAACTTACCGTCACGCTGACAGTTTGTTCCGGCAGGACTTTTTCCGGCGCATCGATACTCAGGCCCAAGCGCCGATCCTCCCTGTCCAAGGGCAGGAAAATAACGCCCAACGCCCGGTTCGGGGCAATCTTCTGCTGGCTGCTGGCTGGCCGGAAAGACGTCACCGTGGCGTACAGGTCATGCCGGTTCCAGGCTTTATCTAATGGAATCTCGACGGTGGTGCCATCAGCAGGCAGGCTGATCCGTTGCGACCACAGCATCGATTCCCCTTCCACCGCGACAATGGCCTCGCCAGCCGCAGGCGGGGTAATTTTCAATTTCACGGCATCGCCAGCTTGGTACATGGGTTTGTCGAGTGCCAGCTCAATCTGGTCGGGGCGGGCGGAGGTATTGGCTGCCTGTTCCCAATCCCAACCGGCGTGAAAGGGATAGACCGTTTTTAAACCAGTGTCCGTATCCTCCACTTCCAGCCGGTAATAGCCGTCCTGTACGGAAAACACCGCCTTGCCATGCGCCTGGGCGTCCAACGTGACTTTTTGTTGCACAACCGGATATTCACTGGCGTTTTCCTTGCGTTGCCAGCCTTCGCCATCGTTGTATTCCCAGAAATACTCCCGGTCTTCCCGCACCAACGTGACGGCCAGCGGTTGTCCAGCCGGTGCTGGCTGCCCTTCCGCATTCACCCGGACAAGTTCGAAAGCCGCGTCGCTATGGTCTGCGACAGTGTCCTTGCCAAACAAGGGGCGGAGCCCCACCAGGTTTTGGGTTGGCCAGAACGGCACGTCCACCTTGCGCACAACGCCCCGCCCGCCTGCTTCATGCAGTTCGCCGACGATGCTTACGGTCAATGGGGAATTGATCTTGCCCTCCAACGGCGGAACCTCAATGAAACCAGCCCCCGTTTCATTCAGCGCCAGTTCCGGCAGGTTCTCCCTGCCAATCAATTTACCATCAGCTGGATCGCCAAAATAATATTCCTTGAACGCGTCCAACGGATGGCGGTTGATGCTGACTGCGCGCGCTGCTGTCAGTTTGTTGCCACTGGCAGGCGCGCCGTATAGGTAATCCCCCTGCGCCGCCACAATCAGTTTTTCACCACTGCTCAGTAGCTTGTCTTCGGCCTTGAGGGAGAGCTGCATGCGTTCAGGCATGAACTCTTCCACATGGAATGTAAAACTGCTGACTGGCGCATCATCCTTGGCGTTGATGCGGACTTCCGCCTTCCAGCTTCCGGTTGGCGCATCCGCAGGAATGGGCAATTGCCAGGAAAAAAAACCTAGCCCAGGGTTCGCAGCGGCGAGATTTTCTTCCAACAGCAATTTGGTGTCAGGCCGGACAATCCGCAGGTTCAGGCTTTGCCCCGAAACAGTCTCCCCATCCCGGTTGCGTAGCAAGATGGATAAGTCCAAGGTTTCACCAGGACGAAACAAATCCCTTGTGCTGTAAATAAACGGCGCTATCGGCTTGTCAGGCAAACCTTCCACCGGGTATTCCGAAAGATCCAGCGCCGCTTCCCGCAAATCCAGAAACGCAAATTGCCCGTCCAGATTCGCGGTCAGCAGCAAATCCCCTTGAGGCCGGTGCGCAAAGTTAACGTGCCCACTATTATCCGTTTCCAGCGTCAGGGTTTCCTTTTCGCCGTGCAACTTCAGCTGCACATCCGCCAATGGCTTGCCAGTGTCAAGCGCATTGGCGAACACCTCCACACTTCTGGGATAAAGCCGCACATGCAAGCCGACATTGGTGACTACGAATTGGGTAATCCGGTAAGCGTCATCACTGAAACGCCCTGGTTCCCGCATGACCGCAAAATACAGGCCCGGTGTTTTCAGTTCTGGTATGTTTTCGACCGGAATCAACAATGAGGTGCGCGCATTCGGTTTGGTGCCTGTCACATAACGCTGGGAGTGGACACTTTGCGTCGCCTCATGGATATCCTCCAGTTGCCACTGGGAAAGACGCTCTCCCAGCGAAACTGTTTTCAGCATCTCCGGCAACTTGTCCGGCTGCACCCGCAGGAACTCAATGTCCAATTCCGGAACATTGACAACCCTAATGGGCAATCCACCTGTCAACCGGGTAGGCAAGATGCTGCCACTGGTGGCGAAATCAAATGCAGGCTTAATGTCGCGGGTTTTAACCGTGTAATCCACCGGCTTTTGCAGTTTCAACTCATTCCGGCTGCTGACCCCTGGCCTGATCTGTATCCGGTATTCGGTTTGTGGTTTGATATTGTTGAAAAACAGCCGCCGAGTTTCACCTGCCATGATCCAGCTCCCTTCCGCCATCTTGCCGCTGCTGGTCAGGGTGATGAAGGCATTATAATCCCCCATTGGGTCAAGATCCTGGGAAAAGGTAATAGCGAGGGCTGGACTGTTATCAAGTGAACGCTCTGACACATCAACCACCAGCATCTGGGTCAGCAGTTCTTCATTGGTGTAATGCGGAGCCACCGCCGCTGGCGCGGAATCTTTCGGAGCTGCGGTGGAAACTTCCGCCAATGATGTGGGCTCATCCGCCCTGACCAGCATAACCTGCCACAAACATGCCAATAGCATGGCAAACCAGAAAACAGGAAATATCCGGCGAAGGTGATTACCCATTATTATTCTCCATCCCTATATAAGAAAATACCTGACAGATCGGCAAACGCAGACTTTCACGGTAAGGGAAAGCAATCTCCAATACAAGGGATATGGTTCAGAATGGGAAGATGAAGAGAGTGGCGACCCTACGGGGATTCGAACCCCGGTTACAACCGTGAAAGGGTCGTGTCCTAGGCCTCTAGACGATAGGGTCGCTGATGTAAAACCTATATAAACTATGCAAGTGCTTGGAAAGTGGCGACCCTACGGGGATTCGAACCCCGGTTACAACCGTGAAAGGGTCGTGTCCTAGGCCTCTAGACGATAGGGTCGCTGATGTAAACTTCCAAATTCACTTATTATCACTGTCTCTTGGGGAGAACAGGACTATGGTGGACAATCCGGCAAAAAGAAGTAAAAAACCGAATGGTACCGCCATCAAAAATATTTTCGCCAATTCATCGCTGTCTGCAAACATAAAGCCAAATCCAAACACCAATCCAGCTATTGTGATTGCCAGTCCAGCTATAAAGCTGTAACGACCAATGCGATCCATACTAAACCTCTCGCAGCGGCCAAAATTGGTGGAGCTAATCGGGATCGAACCGATGACCTCTACAATGCCATTGTAGCGCTCTCCCAGCTGAGCTATAGCCCCACGGCGAAAGAGAGGCGAATTCTGATGGAATCCGCTGATGCTGTCAAGAGCCTTTCAACGAATTTGCAAAGATCGCCTTATGCACATCTCCTAAACTGATAATACCCATCAGTTTGTTTTCCTGCACTACCGGAATACGGCGAATTTTCTGTACGCACATGATGGAAACCGCCTTCATCACGGGCATATCCGGGCTGGCAGAGGCCACCAGTTTGCTCATGATGTCGCCCGTTTTCAGTGTCAATGCATCACTGTAATCTTTTTCCATTTTTTCGAAATCAGGCCGCCCCTCCTCACGCGCAACCTCAGAAATGTCAGGAAACATTTTACGTAACACATCTTTTTCAGAGACCACTCCCACCACGTTATTGCTGTCATCCACCACTGGCAAACCGCTGATTTTGTTAAAGCACATAACCTCGACAATATCCCGTACTGGAGTATCCGCCTTGGCTGTTTTAACATTTGTTGTCATAATCTCTTTAACTTTCATGCATCCTCCTCATATAAAAGATTAAACTTTATACCCATGCTGCCTTTTCCCTGACAGCCGGAGAATGAACATAGCATGAAACAATGTTGCTCCATACTGGCCTTTAGGGGGGGATTCAATCCGCCATCATCGTACTGCCGATAAAGCTAATGGCGTGGCAAATGCGTTCCAAAGCGCGCCCACGCCCAATCAGTTCCAGGGTGATTTCCAACGATGGCGAGGAAGCCCCTCCAGTGGTTGCAATACGCAGCGGCGGCCCCACCTTGCCAAGTTTCACACCTAATTTTTCACAAGCTGAATGGATGGCGGCATGGATAGGTTCCCCTTTCCATTCGGCAATGCCCACCAGCTCGTCATGCACAACCTGAAGGTTAGCGGCGGTATCAGCCTTGAACTGTTTTTTTACCGCCTGTTCGTCATAACTGTCGAAATCTTCGTAGAAATAACGGCTGATGGCGACCATTTCAACGAGGGTTTTGGCGCGGTCGCGTTGGGCGTTGATCACATCCGTCAAAGCAGGGCCGTTGGCGACGGATAGGTTCTGAGCCTGCAAATGCCATTGCAGCTGCCTTTCCAGTTCCTCCACCGGCAAAGTTTTAATGTAGTGTTGATTCAACCATAGCAGCTTGTCAGCATTGAAAGCGGAAGGGGACCGATTAATCCCCTCCAGCGAAAACAACGAAACCATTTCCTCACGGGAGAAAATTTCCTGATCGCCATTTGACCAACCTAGGCGCACCAGATAATTAAGCAACGCCTGCGGCGTGTAGCCATCATCACGGTACTGCATGACGCTGACCGCCCCATGCCGTTTGGAGAGACGCTGGCCATCGCCCCCCAAGATCATCGGCACATGGGCAAATTTAGGCGGGTCAAAACCCAGCGCCCTCATGATATTGATCTGGCGGGGCGTGTTATTGATATGGTCATCGCCCCGAATGACGTGGGTCACGTTCATGTCGATGTCATCCACCACCACCGTCAGGTTGTAGGTAGGCGTACCATCGGAGCGGGCAATGATCAGGTCATCCAGCTCCTTGTTGCTGACCGTGATTTTGCCACGCACCAGATCATCAAACTCCACTGCCCCATCCTGCGGGTTGCGGAAACGGATGACCGGCTCAATGCCTTCCGGCGCATCTTCACGCCCGAAACAGCGCCCGTCATAACGCGGCTTTTCCTTGCGCGCCATCTGCGCCTCCCGCATCTGCTCCAGCTCCTCCCTGCTGCAATAGCAACGGTAAGCATGGCCGCTGTCCAACAACTGCTGGATCACATCCTTGTAACGGTCGAAACGATGCGTCTGGTAGAACGGGCCTTCATCGTGTTCCAGCCCTAGCCAATCCATTCCCTGCAAAATGGCGTCGACAGATTCCTGGGTGGAGCGTTCACGGTCAGTATCTTCGATCCGCAAAATAAAAACCCCGCCCGTCTTGCGGGCGTACAGCCAAGAAAACAGCGCTGTACGCGCACCACCAATATGCAGGTAACCAGTTGGACTGGGGGCAAAACGGGTTCTGACGTTCATGACATTCCATGTAGTGTTTTTGACAAGACTGGAGAGCTTAACAGTTCATTAGCCCGAAACAAACCTTAAGAATAACTGAATGAAAAACAAGCATTTTATTCAGTTCCAATTCAGTGCCTCCCTTGCATACTGCCTCACGTCCAAGGGCTAAAGGGGCTGTAAAGGGCTAAAGGGGTCAAGATAACAATAACAGGGGCTTCAACCCCTCCTTTTCTTTTGCCTTAAACCGAAGCGCCCAATAGTAATAACAAGCTTCAGATAACAATAAAAATATACATCCTAAAAAGCCTTCCCAATGGAAGGCTTTTTAGCGCCTCATCCAGCAAACTGCCGCGCCAATAATTGCAAGACCAGAAAAGCGTAAATCCCTGCCAGAATATCATCCAGCATAATGCCCAAGCCCCCCTGAAGGTCACGGTCTATAACCCTGATCGGCCAAGGCTTCCAAACATCGAATAGGCGAAACAGGAAGAAACCCGCCACAACCCAAACCCAACCGGCAGGAGCGGCGGTCATGGTCAGCAGAAAACCGGCAAATTCATCCCAGACAATCCCGCCGTAATCGTGCACGCCCAACCGGCGGGAAGACTCCCCGCAAATCCAGACGCCCACTGCCGACACCACCAGGACTGCCAGCAAATAAGCCCATAGCGGCAATGGTGCCAATAATAGATATAACGGAATGGCAGCTAGCGTCCCCGCAGTGCCAGGCGCAAACGGCGACAAACCACTGCCAAACCCAAACGCCAGAAAATGCACCGGGGAAGAAAAAACCGTCTTTGCCTGCACTACCTTTTGCATCACAACCTATCCAACCAATAAAAATCTGTAAAAGCCAACCCCATTCACTGCACTTAATCAACGTTCCCGGGCAATCGGTGCCGCAACGCCCTTGCACAACGCCAGCAGATCCGCCGGGGCAAGCTCTATATCCAGCCCTCGCCGACCACCACTGACAAAAATGCTGGCGAACTGCAAGGCGGAATCGTCCAGCACAGTCGGCAACAGCCTCTTTTGCCCCAAAGGGCTGATGCCCCCCACAATATAACCGGTGCTGCGTTCGGCATCCTTCGGATTGGCCATGTCCACCGTTTTCACACCCAAAGCTGCGGCCATCTGCTTGAGGTTAAGGAATAGCTCAACAGGGACAATACCCACCGCCAGTTTCTTCCGGTCGCCATTCAACGTCACCAGCAAGGTCTTGAACACCTGCGCCGGGTTCAGCCCTAGCGCCTGTGCGGCTTCCAAGCCATACGCCTCGGTTCGCGGGTCGTGTACGTATTCATGGACCTGAAAAGGGATTTTTGCCCTTTTCGCTTGCTGGATCGCCGGAGTCATATCTGCTTGTCCTCGGTGTTTTTTGCCCAAGTATAATTTTATCCTGGTGATGGTGCCGTTATAATTGCGCCATTTCACGGAGGCACATCATGCCGGATTACACATTCATTTTCGATATTCATGGCATTGCCGACTTTGAAGGGCGTGTCCTCAATGCATCCCGCAAAAACCCGGTCTTAGTGGATTTCTGGGCTGACTGGTGCGGCCCATGCCTGTTTCTCGATCCTGTCCTGAAATCTGTCATCCCTGAATTTCATGGCAAGGTTTTGCTGGCCAAACTGGATACCGACGAAGATGAAAACATGAAACTGGCGGGCCGCTACCAAGTGCGCGGTTTCCCAACCGTTTTATTGATTGAAAACGGTGAAGAAATAGCCCGATTCACTAGCGCCCAAAGCAAGCCTTTTGTACGGGAATTTATTGCTGCCAATAGCAGGTTGCTGACAAAAACAAACATTGCCCAACCATAGAACTGGCACCTTGTTATAGGTCGTGGCATCATCCCAAAACAACAATCCTATAAATATAACTTTGCGAAGGAGGCCGCAATCATGAAAGTTGATACGCTTTCTTACACGATTGAAAATGGTTTTTCAGCAAGCTTGCCTGAAATTAACACCCCAACGCTGCTTATTTTGGTATTCGGAGATTCCAGTTTTCTGGAGCATCCACAGCCTTTTGTCCTGCTCGCAGAAAAATACCCCCAAGCCCAACTGATGGGGTGCTCCAGTGCAGGTGAAATCCGGGGCGGATCAATTCAAGATCACAGCCTCGTCATTGCTTTAGTGCAATTCGAATCCGCCTCCCTGCGCATGACCTGCACCGACATCAATGACCCACTGGAGTCCCGTCATGTTGGCCGCCTGCTCGCAGGCAGGCTAAACCGTGAAAACCTGCAAGGAATTTTCGTGCTGTCTGATGGATTATGTGTCAATGGCAGCGAGCTGGCCCATGGCTTCAATGACATCACCAACGCAAACACTATCGTCACCGGCGGCTTGGCTGGCGATGGGGAGCGCTTCAAAACCACCTGGGTGCTACAGGACGGCAAACCGGCAGGTGGCGTGGTGGCGGCACTTGGCCTTTATGGCAATGCCCACATCCAGCATGGCTCAAATGGCGGCTGGAAACCGTTTGGCCCTGCCCGTAAAGTCACCCGCGCTGAACACAATATCCTGTACGAACTATCGGGAAAACCTGCCTTAGCGCTTTACAAAACCTATCTGGGTGAGCTGGCGGAAGGCTTGCCCGCCACAGGCCTGCGATTCCCATTGGCGCTTAGTCAGCCGGGCGAAACAACAGAAGTGGTCCGCACTATCCTGGCGGTTGATGAAGCCAACCAATCCCTTATTTTCGCTGGCGACATTCCGGAGGGCGCACAAGCCCAGCTGATGCGCGCCAATCTCGATCAATTGGTTGAAGGGGCGGAAAACGCGGCGCTCATGAGCGCCACAGACACCGATAAAAAAGTGCTCTGTATCGCCATCAGCTGCATTGGCCGCCGCATGGTGCTAGGCACAGACGCCGAAGAAGAGGCTGAAGCAGTGCTCGCCAATTTGCCGAAGAACACTTCCCAACTTGGTTTTTATTCTTATGGGGAACTGTCCCCTTTCTCCACAGGCGAGTGCGGCTTGCATAACCAAACCATGACAATCACCACTATTTATGAGTGAATTTCCTGCTGTAAACGCTTGTATTGTTGTTCATCCTGTGTTGTTTTGGCTGATCTATATTGGCATGGGTTAAAACAGATAAATTTATTTTCATGAAAATCATGTAAACCTTATCTGCAAAACTGCGTTAATAGGATACTTTAATAATAGCTAAATGCGTAAACAGGGGCGTAACATGAAAAATACAACTCAATTGCCAATCCTCGCTTCCTTACTGGTGTTCACCATGCTGGGTACGGAAATATCCGCTGCACAACCTGCCATTGACCCCGATTTCGCCGCACTTGACACCAATGGCGATGGCCTGATTTCTTGGCCAGAATACGCCGCCAAACACCCGGTTTCAGGCAGGCTCAACCCCCGCTTAATTTTTGACAATGTGGATCGCAACCGGGATGGCTACATAGACCCAGACGAATTCACCGCCATGAAAAAGCGCCGCCGCAGGTAAAAGCCCCTATCCCGCATGGAATCTGGCGTTTATTTATTTCGGCCAACAGGTAGAATGTAATCATTGGAACCAATA
This sequence comes from Candidatus Thiothrix phosphatis, assembly GCF_035668035.1. Lineage (NCBI taxonomy): Bacteria > Pseudomonadati > Pseudomonadota > Gammaproteobacteria > Thiotrichales > Thiotrichaceae > Thiothrix > Candidatus Thiothrix phosphatis. The sequence continues at coordinate 169,585 of NZ_JAYMYJ010000142.1, forward strand.
ATGAGGACGATCCCAATGAGTGCATTAGAGCGTATTGATCAGGCGGTTAAAGATAATCCGGTCATTATTTTCATGAAAGGCACGCCGCAAATGCCACAATGCGGCTTTTCCAGCCGTGCGGCGCAGGCATTGATGGCTTGTGGCGAACAATTCGCCTACGTGAATGTGTTGCAGGATCCGGAAATTTTTCAAGATTTGCCACAATACGCCAATTGGCCAACATTTCCTCAGGTTTACATCAATGGCGAACTGATTGGCGGCTGCGACATTACGTTGGAAATGTACCAAAACGGCGAGCTGCAAAAGATGGTCAAGACCGCAATGCAAGGAAAGGCTAGCGAAAATGCCTGACTTATGGAAAGGCATACTAATAAGCGCCACATTGTTGGGCAGCGGCAATGCAATGGGGGAAGAATCTGACGCCGCCAAACCTGCCAATGCGGTGACGGTCAAACAAATCTCAATGGAACTGGCGTTGGATATTGCCCGCGAGGCAGTGTTGGCTTGCCGGGTGAAAGGCTACAACGTCGCCGCTGTGGTGGTTGATCGCAGTGCAAATGTCCAGGCGCTGCTGCGGGACACCATGGCGAACCGTTTCACCTTAGAGATTGCAGAAAAAAAAGCCAATGCAGTGATCCTGTCAGGCGTCAATTCCAGCGAATTCCGCGCCAACCGCGCTGACATCAAGGATGAAATGAATGAAGTCGATGGCGTGATGGTGTTGGATGGCGGCTTGAAAATTGAGGCGGCGGGTTCACTATTGGGGGCTATCGGCGTCAGCGGCGCGCCAGGTGGTGACAAAGACGCTGAATGCGCCCAATCAGCATTAGATAAACTGGCGGAGCGACTTGAGTTCGCGGAGTGAAGCGGAAGCCTTAAACAATGTCAGGCAATCAAGCCGAGAACCTTACTCGGCTTGATTGTTTCAGGCCGCATCTTTATTAGTCTTTTGAACTTGGCTGTTATGCAATGCTTCATTAATCGCATAGCCGTAAGCGCAATCCACCTCTATACGGACTCTCATCAACCCCTCGTCACGCTCATCTAACATTACTGCCAAGGGCGTTCGACGTTGGAAACGGCGATGTGGTTTGCGTAGCCACAACACCCGCATCTGGCTGCTGAACGGGAACGTCGTGCGCAATGCGTCTGCGATCCCCACAATATGATCAATCCTATCCATCATCTCAGGGGTTTGCGGAAACACTTTGCCGCCATTCCTGTACATGGCGAGATGACGGGAGCGAACATCACCCTCTAGACCCAAAATTGCGAGCATTTCATCGCTACTGATGCTCCACTCATCCATATGGCGGATAACCGCCTGGGTCAGCGCGCCCATTTCTTCCGTTGAATACTGTTGCATGGTTAATCCTTGCTTCTTAGCCCTTGAATCGGGATAACATTCGCAGTGCGCGGTTCATCAGTGAAATGCGGACGGTCACGGATGTCAATACCTGCCGCTTGGGCAAGCTCACGTTCACGCGCTGAAATTAGGTCAAAACATTTTTTCACATCTTCGACCGTATCATCTGATAACGGATAACGCAGCGCCGCATCAGAAGGCGTCAGATCACGGACAATTTTTGCCAATGTTTTGCGCATCGCCATCAGGATACGTTTTTCTTGTGAAAAGTGTTCTTCCGACATGACTCTGTGGCCTATGAAAGCTGAAAACCGCTACGGTATCCTATCACCGGCAGCAATTCCATACCACCAAGGTGGGGATTGGGGGGAAGAACCGGCTCAAGCGCTTAACGCCGCCGCAAATAAACCAACCGTTTCCAGCAGCACGATAACCCCGCCAATTGCATCCCAAGTAAGGCCATTGCAAGCTTGCATCATGCGAAGACGGGCCAACAGCAACGTGATAAACATGACCAGCATGGGGATGCCCGCCACCAAGGCAATCGGCACAGCCATCAGCAGCCAAATAAAGAGGGCAATGTAGGGAAATTCAATGCGGAATTCATGAGCCAATGTTTCACGCGAGGCAATCGGGGTAAACCCAATCAGGGCAACCACCAGCAAACGCGCCGCTGCTGGAGCCATCATGATATAAGCCCACACCTTGTATTCGATCAAAACCGCAAGAGCTGAAAACTTAATCATCATGATCAGCGCCATCACCCCCATCACGCCCAAATGCGGGGAAGGAGGACGAAAATCACCTTCGGCCACCTCATCCGGCATCCAGCTTCCCCCAAAAAACCAGGAGCTAATGCTACGTGCGAGCGCATCCAGATGATGAAGTTCACTGGTGAACATCCAGACCGTCAATATAATGACAGACGCCAGCATTGGTTCAAGCGTTTCCAGCTTCCAGGCAATCGCTGCCAACACCAGCCCCATCAACATGCCGATAATAGGAAACCAGATCAGGCCACGGCCTTTTTCTTCAGCAGAAAAACTATTAACGGAAGGGACAGGCAATAATGTCAAGACTGACAAAGCAACCAGTAAAGAACGGAGAAATGCTTTAACCATGCCCGTCAGCGCCTGCATAAAATAATGATCGAAAATATACCAGCCACGTCTACGTTTCTATAGGCCGTCGACTAGAAGTCCAGCGCGCTATCACACAGAACCAGAAACACCCTCAACAGCCGTGGGCGAGCAAACTCGCCCACTCACCGCTACGGTCACGCAAGACGCGCAAACGCGTCAATGCGCCATATTCGATATTGAGCGCCAACAGGCGCTCATCCGGCATTTGCAGCACATACGCCATAATCACCCGGATCACCCCAGCATGAGTCACGGCCAGCACCCTTTCACCCCGATAGGCATTCGCCAGTTCCGCCCAAACATCCAACACCCTGGCACGGAATTCGCCGAAATTTTCGCCGCCCGTCGGGGCTGATTGGGCTGGGTTCAACCACCATTGCGCCAATTGTTCCGGATGGACAGCCATCACCTGCTGAGGGGAACACCCTTCCCAAGCCCCAAAATGGATTTCGCGCAAACGTTCGTCACGCACTAGGGGCAGGTCATATTTCTGGGCGAACCACTCGGCAAAGGCGGCGCACTGTGTCCTAGGGGAGGTAATGACAGCATCCCATTCAGCAGCGCCACGCCCAAATGCCTGCTTGAGTTGCTTCCAACCCGCTTTGCTCAAGGGCGTGTCCAGTTCACCGCAGAACACATTCCCAGCATCAACCTGGCCATGCTGTAAAAGGCCGATGTGGGTCGTGTTATTGGCCACTATTGGTAGCTGACTTCGATGATTTCATATTCACGGACACCGCTTGGTGCCTGCACCACAGCGACATCGCCCTCTTCCTTGCCAATCATGGCGCGGGCAATGGGGGAAGAAATCGCCACCCGGTTCTGCTTGATGTCAGCTTCAATGTCGCCCACGATTTGATAGGTGATGCTTTCGCCGGACTCAACCTCTTCCAGTTCGACGGTGGCGCCGAATACAACTTTGCCGGGATTGGTCTTGCCTACCGCGATAACATCAATGACCTGAGCCAGCGACAAAATGCTTTCCAGCTCCTTGATGCGCCCTTCGCAGAAACTCTGCTGTTCGCGGGCGGCGTGGTATTCCGCATTTTCTTTCAGGTCGCCATGCTCACGCGCTTCGGCGATCGCCTGAATAATGCGCGGACGGTCTTCAGTTTTCAGGCGTTGCAGTTCAACTTTCAAACGCTCTGCGCCCTGGGCGGTAATGGGTGGTCTCGTACTCATGTCAATTCCTTATTGTGCTATTGCCCGATGTAAATCCTGCAAGCAGTAAACCTGTTCGCTGTCTGTATAAGCCATGGCTTTGCACAAAGCGCGGGCACCCTCGATGGTGGTGGTGTAAGTGATCTTGTGCTGCAACGCTTCCCGCCGGATCTCAAAAGAGTCATGGGTGGATTGCTCGCCTTCAGTCGTGTTCACAATCAGGTCGATTTCCTCATTCTTGATCATGTCGACGATATTGGGGCGGCCTTCACGCATTTTGTTGACAACTTCACAAGCAATACCAGCATTTTGCAGTTCACGCGCCGTGCCACGGGTCGCAACAATATTGAAGCCTTGCGCCCGTAACAAACCGCCCACTTCCTTCAAGTGCCTGCGGTCAGCCTCACGCACACTGATGAAGGCAACCCCGGAAGTCGGGTAATTTTCCCCGGCAGCGTGCTGTGCCTTGCCAAATGCTTCGGCAAAACTCTTGCCAACACCCATGACCTCGCCGGTGGACTTCATTTCCGGGCTGAGAATCGGGTCAACGCCTGGGAACTTGATGAACGGGAACACCGCTTCCTTGACAGAGTAGTAAGACGGAATGATTTCATCCAATGCTTTTTGATCCGCCAGTGTCTGGCCCGCCATACAACGGGCGGCGACTTTCGCCAACGGACGGCCAATCGCCTTGGAAACGAACGGCACGGTGCGGGAGGCGCGCGGATTGACCTCCAGCACATAGACTTCGTCGTTCTTGATCGCGAACTGGGTATTCATCAGGCCGATAACGTTCAACGCCTTGGCCATACGCACCACTTGCTCACGCAGTTCATCCTGCACGGACGCCTTCAGCGAGTAAGGCGGCAGTGAGCAAGCCGAATCGCCGGAGTGGATGCCAGCCTGTTCAATATGCTGCATGATGCCGCCGATCAGGACATTTTCGCCGTCGCAAATCGCATCCACATCGATTTCCACTGCATCGTCCAGATAGCGGTCAAGCAGCACCGGCGAGTCATTGGAAACCGACACCGCCGTGTTCATGTAACGGCGCAGCTCGTTTTCGTGGTAGACGATCTCCATTGCGCGGCCACCCAGCACGTAGGACGGGCGCACCACCAGCGGGTAACCGATTTCATCCGCCAGACGCACCGCCTCATCCAGACTTTTCGCCGTGCGGTTGGGCGGCTGCTTGAGGCCGAGCTTGTTGATCAATTGTTGGAAACGTTCACGGTCTTCCGCCAAATCGATGGAATCCGGGCTGGTGCCAATGATCGGCGCACCCAAAGCTTCCAGGTCACGCGCCAACTTCAGCGGCGTTTGGCCACCGTATTGCACAATGACACCCAACGGCTTTTCCAGCTCGACAATTTCCATCACGTCTTCGAGCGTCAGTGGCTCGAAATACAAACGGTCAGATGTGTCGTAGTCGGTGGAAACCGTTTCCGGATTGCAGTTGACCATGATGGTTTCGTAGCCATCCTCACGCATCGCAAGGGCAGCGTGCACACAGCAGTAGTCGAACTCGATGCCTTGCCCAATCCGGTTCGGGCCACCGCCCAACACCATGATTTTCTTGCGGTCAGTTGGGGCGGATTCGCATTCTTCCTCATAGGTCGAATACATGTAGGCCGTATTGGTGGCGAATTCCGCCGCACAGGTGTCAACACGCTTGTAGACCGGGCGCACCTCCAAACGCTGACGCGCCGCGCGCACCGACTTCTCGGTTTCGTGGGTCAGCGTCGCCAGACGGCGGTCGGAAAAACCCTTGCGCTTGAGCATCCGCATTTCATCAGCGGACATGTCGTTGAGGATGCGTTCTTTCAGGCTGTTTTCCAGGTCGACCAATTCCTTGATCTGCACCAGGAACCACATATCGATGCTGGTCAGTTCAAACACATCCTCCACGGACATGCCGTTGCGGAAGGCGTCACCCACATACAGGATGCGTTCGGCGCTGGCTTCGGTCAATTGACGGCGCAGAATGTCCGTCACATCCGGATCCTGCGGGTCGACGCGCTCGTCCAGACCGTCGATGCCGATTTCCAGGCCACGCAGGGCTTTCTGGAAAGATTCCTGGAAGGTGCGGCCAATCGCCATCACTTCGCCCACGGATTTCATCTGCGTGGTCAGGCGCGCATCCGCCTGCGGGAATTTTTCGAACGTAAAACGCGGAATCTTGGTGACCACATAGTCGATGGACGGCTCAAACGAAGCTGGCGTAATGCCGCCGGTAATATCGTTGCGCAATTCGTCCAGCGTATAGCCTACCGCCAATTTCGCCGCCACCTTCGCAATCGGGAAGCCGGTCGCCTTGGATGCCAGGGCGGAGGAACGCGATACGCGTGGGTTCATTTCAATGACGATAATGCGCCCGTCGTCTGGATTGACCGAGAATTGCACGTTGGAACCGCCAGTATCGACACCGATCTTGCGCAGCACCGCCAACGAGGCGTTACGCAGCAACTGGTATTCCTTGTCGGTCAGGGTTTGCGCTGGCGCCACGGTAATGGAGTCGCCGGTGTGGATGCCCATCGGGTCCAGGTTTTCGATCGAGCAGACAATGATGCAGTTGTCGCTGCGGTCGCGCACAACCTCCATCTCATACTCTTTCCAACCGAGCAGGGATTCTTCCAGCAGCACTTCGGTGGTCGGGGACATGTCCAGGCCGCGCGCCACAATGGTTTCAAATTCCTGTTTGTTGTAGGCGATGCCGCCGCCGGTCCCACCTAACGTGAAAGATGGGCGGATGATAATCGGAAAACCGATTTCCGCCTGCACCACCCGCGCGTCCTCCATGGAATGGGCGACACCGGAACGGGCGGATTCCAAGCCGATGTCATCCATCGCTTCACGGAATTTTTGCCGATCCTCGGCCATTTCAATGGCTTGTTCATTGGCGCCAATCATTTCCACGCCAAATGTTTCCAGCACGCCATGACGGGAAAGGTCAAGCGCGCAGTTCAGCGCAGTCTGGCCGCCCATGGTCGGCAACAAGGCATCCGGGCGCTCTTTCTCGATAATTTTCGCCACCGTTTCCCAACGGATCGGCTCAATGTAAATGGCGTCGGCGGTTTCCGGGTCTGTCATGATGGTCGCAGGGTTGGAATTGACCAGAATGACGCGGTAGCCTTCCTCACGCAGGGCTTTACATGCCTGCGCGCCGGAATAGTCGAATTCGCACGCCTGACCGATGATGATCGGGCCTGCACCAATAATCAGGATACTTTTAATGTCTGTCCGTTTAGGCATGATCTCTCACCAGTCAGTTCTTAGCGGCGCGCATCATCTCAATGAAGCGGTCGAATACAGGCGCTACGTCGTGTGGGCCGGGGCTGGCCTCAGGGTGACCCTGGAAGCTGATGGCCGGGCAATCGGTGCGCGCAACGCCCTGCAAAGTCCCGTCGAACAACGAGCGGTGGGTCGCGCGCAGGTTGGCGGGCAAGCTGGCTTCATCAACAGCGAAACCGTGATTCTGGCTGCTGATCATGACGTGCCCGCTATCCAGATCCTGCACCGGATGGTTGGCGCCGTGATGACCGAATTTCATCTTGATGGTGCGGGCACCGCTGGCCAGCCCCAATAACTGGTGACCGAGGCAAATGCCGAAGGTTGGCACTTTCTTTTCCAGTATCTGGCGGATAGCGGCAACCGCGTAATCACACGGCTCAGGGTCGCCGGGGCCGTTGGAGAGGAATACGCCATCCGGATGCATGGCCAACACTTCCGCCGCCGACGTCTGCGCAGGCACGACCGTCACGCGGCAACCGCGATCCACCAACATGCACAGGATATTTTTTTTCACGCCATAATCATAAGCGACCACATGGAATCCAGCTTGTTCGGCAGTGGAGGCGCGTGGCACCTTGGGGTCAAGCCGCCAAGACCCTTCAGTCCAAACATAACGTTCGCTGACGGTGACTTCTTTCGCCAAATCCATGCCTTGCAGGCCAGGGAAGGCGCGGGCGGCCTCCAACGCGAGGCTTTCATCCAGATTTTCACCGGCCAGGATGCAACCGCGTTGCGCGCCCTTTTCACGCAAAATACGGGTCAGGCGGCGGGTGTCAATATCGGCAATCGCCACAATCTTGCTGCGGACAAGATAAGCAGGCAGGGACTCTTCCGCCCGCCAATTGCTGTAAACTGCTGGCACATCACGCACAATCAGGCCAGCCGCATGGATCTGGGCAGACTCGGTATCTTCCTGATTCACGCCAACATTACCGATATGGGGGTATGTCAGGGTAACGATTTGGCGTGAGTAGGACGGGTCTGTGAGGATTTCCTGATAACCTGTCAACGCTGTATTGAAAACCACTTCACCCGTGGTCTGGCCATCGCAGCCAATAGAACGCCCGCGGAAGACACTCCCGTCCTCCAGCACCAGTAGCGCTTGCTTGTTCAAACGAACCTCCGAAGTCTACATACGAAACGGGATGAGGCGCGCTCATCCCGTGAAATTAGTGAAATTAGTAGGAGAGCATTTTACTCCCTGCCTGTCGGAGTGTCCATGCGCGGATTCCGCGAAACTTAATACCTCCGGAACAATCTATTGATTGGAGGGCATGATTTATGTTTATGCAAGTTACACAACAATCATACAAATTATATTTATTTATGTATAATTAGGAAAACCTGGGCTAAATAGGGAAAAGAGGTAATTACCATGCAAAAGATGTTGCCTGACCGGCAAATTCATCTATCGCAGGAATGGGGGTTCGTCCATGTGCCATCGTTTGACACAGACACATCCTTTATCGAAGAACTCCACAAGTTTCGGGTTATTTTTAGGCGGCGGGAAAAAACCATTCTCAGCGTTTATCTGCTCGTGTTTCTACTCAGCCTATTTTTTACAGAGGCCATCAACCCCAATCTGACCAGAAACTTCACCTTGAGCTTCATACTGGGGATTTGCCTTGGCCTTATTGCTGGCTTCATCCGGGAAGGGACTGACGCCGCCATCAAAAACCGCGACATGCTGGCGCGGGTATTGCCGTTGCCGCTCTTGGGCATTGCCCCCGCCATCAACAGAAAAGCTGGCCATTATGCCTTCCAAACTGCTGACCATGCTGATTCCATGGTGGCGCATGCTTTCCGTTCACTGCGCAATAACCTGATGGTGGTCACCCAACAAAAGCCCCTCAAGGTTCTCAATGTGACCAGCACCGACGCCAGCGAGGGCAAAAGCAGCACCACCATCAACTTGGCGACGGCCTTTACCCAAGCGGGCAAAAAGGTTTTGCTGATTGACGCCGACCTGCGCCGCCCTACCCTGCACAAACATTTTGGGCTGGACAACACCAAAGGGCTGGGAAACTATCTCGCGGGCATGGACAAGCTGGAGCCTTTGATCCGCCCAACCCGCATTCCCGGCCTGCATGTCATCACATCCGGCCCGATTACGCCGCACGCAGTTGAACTGTTGTCCAGTGACCATTTGAAACAGCTGGTTGACCGTGCTGAACAGGGAGGCGTCGATTTCGACCTGGTCATGATTGATTCGCCGCCGGTTCTGGGCTTGGCGGACGCCCTGCTGATCGGCAACCGGACACACGCCACCCTGTTTGTGGTCGCCTGCAATGAAACGCGCCGCAGCCCGTTGCGGGCCGCGTATGAACGCTTGCTACAGGCGAGAAGCAATATCGTTGGCGTCGTCATGACCAAAGTGCGTTAAAACAGCAAGGCGACGTTTTCCTTACCCAGCATCTGCCGCAATTGACGCAGGCCAGCATCATCCAGGGACAGGGACCAGCTTCCAGGCAGCCGCACTTCCGCCTGCGCCTTCTGGTTACGGAACTCGATGGCGATCGGAAAAGTGGCCGCTGACGCCGGGCGGAGCACTTTGCGCAACTTACCCAACATATTGTCCTGTGCTTGCGCTGCGTCCACCTTCAGCACCAATTTGCGCAGGAAATTCTCCCGTACCGCCTGCATGCCGTGGATTTTTTCCACCCGCAGACGGGTCTTGCCAGTACGCTGGTCGGTGTCGAGCATGCCTTCCAGCACAATGCAGGCGTCCTTTTCCAACAAATGGCCGTACTGGCCGAAAACATCAGTAAAAACCAGCACTTCGTAATAGGCGGTGTTATCGTCCAATTGCACGAATGCGCGCTTGCCATTGTCAGTATGCTGGGTGCGCACGCTGGAAACCAACCCCGCCAGCATCACAGGCTCACGGCGGTATTGGGTGCCACCGTCTTCGGCAATGTCGGCCAGCTTTTTGCGGTTGCCCAGACCGGCAATTTCTTCCGTGTATTCGTCCAATGGGTGCCCGGTGAGGAACAAGCCCAAGGCCTCCTTTTCCAGCTTCAGCCGTTCCTTTTCCGCAAATTCCGGCAACGCGGGCATGATGGATTCGGCGGCACCTTCCTTGACCCCTCCGAACATGCCGCCAAACAAGTCGGTTTGCCCCGCGCCCTGATCGCGATGGTGCTGTTCCGCCATGCGCAAGGCTTCGGGCAAGAATTCGAGCATGGCACGGCGGGTTCCGCCCAAGGAATCAAACACGCCGGATTTGACCAAGGTTTCCAGCACCCGCCGGTTGACCTTCTGCGAACTGCAACGCTTGCACAAATCGGCCAGGGATTTGAACGGGCCATGCTGGTTGCGTTCCTCGACCATAACGCTCAACGCCGCCTCCCCTGCCCCTTTGACGGCACCAAGGCCGTAGACAATGCGGTCTTGGTCATCGACTGTGAACATAAAATCGGAACGGTTAATGTCCGGCGGCAACACCACCAGTTTGAACTGGCGGCAATCATCCAGCAGGGTCACCACTTTGTCAGTGTTGTCCATATCCGCCGACAGCACCGCCGCCATGAACGCCGCCGGGTGATGCGCCTTGAGCCAGGCGGTCTGGAACGCCACCAACGCGTAGGCGGCGGAATGCGATTTGTTGAAACCGTATTCCGCAAATTTTTCCATCAGGTCAAAAATGAAACCGGCCTGATTTTCGTCGATGCTGTTGGCGCGCGCGCCCTCCATAAATATGCCGCGCTGCTTGGCCATTTCCTCCGGTTTTTTCTTGCCCATCGCGCGGCGCAGCATGTCAGCGCCGCCCAGCGTGTAGTTCGCCAGAATCTGCGCGATCTGCATGACCTGTTCCTGATAGACGATGACCCCGTAGGTCGGCTTGAGCGCCTGCTCCAGACTGGGATGCGGGTATTCGACCTTGGCGATGCCTTTTTTACGGTTGATGAAATCGTCCACCATCCCTGACTGCAACGGGCCGGGGCGGAACAGCGCCACCAAGGCGATGACATCCTCGAACACATCCGGTTGCAAGCGGCGGATCAGGTCTTTCATCCCGCGCGATTCAAGCTGGAACACCGCCGTGGTTTTCTGCGCCTTGAGCAGGTCGAAGGACGCCTTGTCATCCAGCGGGATGCGGTTGATGTCGACCGGAGGCAACCCTTTGGCTTCCTGCTTGCGGTTGATGGTCTGCAAGGCCCAATCGATGATGGTGAGGTTGCGCAACCCCAGGAAGTCGAACTTGACCAGCCCCACGCCTTCCACATCGTCCTTGTCGAACTGGGACACAACCCCGCCGCCATCTTCGTCACACGCAATCGGGGTGAAATCGGTCAGGTCGGAGGGTGAAATCAGCACCCCGCCCGCGTGCTTGCCGGTGTTGCGGGTCAACCCTTCCAGGGAAATCGCCATGTCCAGCAGGGCTTTGACTTCCTCATCCTTGTCGTAAAGCTCAATCAGGTCGGGGGAAACACGTTCCGGGTCTTTCTTGGCCTTTTCGGTGCGGCCCAGCGCATCCTCCAGCGAAATGCCCAGCACGAACGGGATCAGCTTCGCCACCCGGTCGACGAAGCCATACGGATGCCCCAGCACCCTGCCCACATCGCGCACCACCGCCTTCGCCGCCATCGAACCAAAAGTGACGATCTGTGACACCTGGTTACGCCCGTAAGTGCGCGCGACATAATCAATCACCTTGTCGCGGTTATCCATGCAGAAATCGATGTCAAAGTCAGGCATGGAAACACGTTCCGGATTGAGGAAACGTTCGAACAGCAGGTCGTAAGCCAGAGGGTCAAGGTCAGTGATCTTGAGCGCATACGCCACCAGCGAGCCTGCGCCGGAACCACGCCCCGGCCCGACCGGAATGCCATTATCCTTGGCCCACTGGATGAAGTCCGCAACGATCAGGAAGTAGCCGGGAAAGCCCATCTTGTTGATGACATCCAGTTCCACCCGCAAGCGTTCGTCATAAGGTTTGCGCTTTTCGGCAAATGCAGGCGTACCGCGCGGAAATTCGTGGCCAAACAGGAAATCAAGCCGTTGTTCCAGCCCTGCCTCGCTCACCTTGCAGAAATATTCCGCTTCGGTCATGCCTTCCGGAATCGGGAACAGCGGCAGGTAGTTCTTGCCCAACGTCAGCGCAACATTGCAGCGCTTGGCGATCTCCACCGTGTTCTCAATGGCGGAAGGAATATCGGCGAACAATTCCGCCATTTCCTCCGGACTGCGCAGATATTGCTGGGGGCTGTAGGATTTGGGGCGCTTGGGGTCGGCCAGCACATGGCCGCTGTTGATGCACACGCGGGCCTCGTGCGAACCAAAGTCGCTGGCCGCGATGAAGCGCACATCATTCGTGGCCACCACCGGCAAATCATGCGCCAGCGCCAGCTCCACCGCCGCTTGGATGTAGCTTTCCTCGCCATCGCGCCCAGTGCGTTGCAACTCAAGGTAATAGCGGTCTGGAAAAACAGCTTTCCATTCATGCAGACGTTTTGCCGCCAGATCGGCATTGCCCGCCAGCAACGCCTGCCCCACATCGCCATCACGCCCGCCGGACAGCAGGATCACACCCTCGCTGAACTCCACAATCCAGCTACGTTGCACACGCGGCACACCCAACACCTGACCCTGTTGCCAGGCGCGGGAAATCAGCCGGGTCAGGTTGCGGTAGCCGGTATTGTTCTGGCACAGCAGGATCAGGTGGAACAGCGCATCGCCGCCCGCCTCATCAGCCAGCAACACGTCCAGCCCAAACAACGGTTTGACGCCTGCCCCCATCGCAACCTTGTAGAATTTCACCAAACCGAAGAAATTGTTTTGGTCGGTGATGGCGATGGCGGGCATCCCGGCCTTTTCGACCGCCTTCATCAGCGGCTTGATGCGGACGGTGCTGTCGATCAGGGAATATTCCGTGTGCAGGCGGAGGTGGACGAATGTGGTCATGCAACATCTCCCAGGAAAGGAGCAAAGTAGTGACGTAGAAAAGAAATGAACTCACGCTCAGCCGATAGCTCTTGACGCAAGATTGTCTCAGCTTGATCAATAGGGAGGTTGCTTAATCCTTCGAGCAGAACATCTCTAGCATTCATGCGTGCATCCCGCACATACGGAGCATTCAAGTTCAAAATGCGGATGGTGTAATTAGCAGCTTCATCACTTGCCTGACTTGCCGCAATGATTGCACCTGTTTCATTATCAAAGTGGAAACAAGTGCTTATATCAGGGAGTTGGACAGGATTTAAAAATAGCTGCTCATCGTATTCATTATCTTTACGATGACCACAGGATTCTTTATTGAGCATTTTCCCTTGACAAAGAAATCCACCATCACAAGAAACGATTAGGTTTTCATACACAAACTTCAAATGTTTGTACCGTTCACGTGGTGCGATATGTTCCAGGTGAGAACTGGTTGAAGATAAATCACGCTCACAATACCCACATAGCCCATGTTGTTCTTGCGCCAAGAAATCTTTAAACATTTTTTTACAAGGATTTTTAAAATCACCCCACGGAGAATCTTCTGTTAAGGGAAAACCGCACTTCTCCTGTTCAAAAAAATCAGGTGATTGTGTTTTTTGGATAAAACGCACCTTACTTATTCCCCCGCAAACGCATTAAAAAGCGCATTTCTTGCATGAACTTTGAGTCATTGCTCTCACGTTGAAGTAGCTTTTGTTTCACTTCATCTGCTTCTGGAGAATTTTCCTGCTTATTCTCAACCAACTTACGATACTGGCGGTGGAGCTCTTCGACATCTTGAGGCAATACCTGCTCAACCCCCATAACTTCAGCAAGAATAGAGTTTGCATCAACACCCGCAGGTGGATGGTTTGGGTAAAGCGCTACGATTTTATTGTCTTGTTTATGCAAAATAATCAGATTTTTATAAGGGGTATTAGCAATAATCTGTGGTGAATGTGTTGCCACAATAAACTGGTTATTTTTCCCAATCCGGCTATAAATTTGCATAATTTTCTGTTGCCAAGCAGGGTGTAAACCCACTTCTGGTTCATCGATTAGTAGACATTATTCCAAAATCTCGCCCTTGTCCCTAGTCAACAAATCATGTAAAAAA